>JBFLYA010000041.1 GCA_040757115.1 bacterium
TTTTCCACAATCAATTTCTACCTATTTCTATAAATTTCAATCTATTTCTATTATCTTATCTCCATATCACTCTTATCTCCTTATCCCCTTTCTTACACTTTTGATATATAGCCTGAACGGTTACATTATTTTTATTACCCGCAAGTTTTTATTTAACCTTTACTTTTAAAATAAAAGTTGCAGTACCTGAAGGAGAAATTTCAGGTATGCTCCATTTTACATGACTTACTGGTTGAACATTATCATTATCAAAGTTAGTTCCACCACCATCATGACAGTAAGTAATCGTTCCTGAACCACCTGCCTCGCCAAAGGTAGTATAAGAGGGGACAGCATCAATAAAGCTAATATCTGTAATAGAACTTGTCCCGAAATTAGTGGCAATAATGGTATAGGTAATCGTTCCCTCAGGTAAAATCTCAGTCTTATCTACCAATTTAACTAATTCTACCTGTGGCGATTCCAGTGGATGAGGAGATTTATGAGAGATTTGAGGCTTTTGAGTAATAGCCTGTTGCTCTGTGACAATTTTACTATTGTTACTTGTATAACTAATCCAGGCTGCATGAGCACTTGATACCATAATTACTACTACCATCAAACCCAATAATGGTTTCATCCTATTCATAATTCTCATCTCCTAACGAAAATTAGAGTTCTGCAAAACCAGGAAACTGTAGTTTTTAAGCGGGTATTTAAAACCTCTATTCTTATCAATTTCCTCCAAAGATCAAAATGCAAAAAGCAAATATAAAAATTACATATCAAAATGTAAAATTATCTCTTTCCTTTCAGCGTTAAAATAGAAGTCCTTTTGGGACGGTTCACTTTTGTTTGAAAGCTTGCGGTTAGAAAATGAAGTTAAAATTGGAAATTCGAAATTAGAAATTAGGGAAGGAAGTAAAAGCCCAATTTCTAATTTCCAATTTCAACTTTCTGTGAACGCTTACAAGTGACATTCGAAAGAAATCATAGGAAAAACGATAAAAGGAACCGTCCCGTCCTTTTTGAAATTTGATTTGTAATTTTGCATTTTGATATTTATATTTGATATTTGATATTTAATATTTGATATTTATTTGTTGTCTCCCCCAAATCCTATTTTGCAGAACCCTAAACGAAAATACTAAAGACCAAATTACTTAATTACTCCCAACTTACCCGTAACTTTTTCCCCCGTATCATTATCAACAATCAAATATATATAAATTCCACTGGCGACATTTTCATAGGCATCATTTCTTAAATCCCAACTCTTTTCCTGTCCAATATCATTCTTTTCTAATGTTCTAACTAACTCACCAGTTATACTAAATATTTTAATCGTTACATTCGTAGTTAATTCTGCAAATGTAAGTTGGTAACCATGGCGGCATGGATAGCATGGATTAGGATAAACAAATACCTTAGATAATCTTTTAGTCGCTGGTTTCTTAGACGGGAAAATGGCAAATTCAGATAGATGATAAACTTCAATGGTAATGGTATTTTTAATCGGGTCGATTACCCCACCCATTAATTCCCATTCCTTTTTACTATCATTCCAATAGAAGACCTTCAATGTTCGCTCATCTTCACCGGTAATATCTTCGTAACCATCATTATCTACATCTAAATAAAGCATAGTGATGGTAACTTTATTATTAAATTCTTCCCTGGGTGAGTTAAATTCATAGAATGCCGCTGGTTTATCACCTTTTATCAGAAAATTTCCTGTGGTTTCAGGAGCTTCTTCTACCGGTTTTTGAGTTATAGAAACAGTGCCTCCTTCAGGTGCCATCTCATTTTCAGGAATGATAATCTTTGTCTCCCCATCTTCAGGATTGCCATCTATGATAGTGATAGTTCCGCCTTGATTGGTAATTGTCCCTTCAGTAGTCAAGCAGACCTCTATTTTATACCTTTGAGTTAGCGTAGCATTTAGTCCATCGGTTGAGTAGATTTGATATGTAATTCCTGTAGTCCCAACTACATCCCCTGGGATAGAATAAGAATAGATAGAATTTGGCTCAGCAGCCATCGTGCCACAAATTTCAGGCGTTTGCGTGCCATAATATAATAATGCCTTATCTACAATAGTTCCATCCGTAATCGTCCCATTAATAACGACCTTGTTTCCTAACATACCAATTTTAGTCATTGGCGTATGGAGTATTTTAGGTGGGGTAATATCAAATCCCGTGGTCACCGTAGCCATCCGCGTATCAGGCATACCCCAGGTGTCTATGTCAGAAGAAGAGGCAGTAATTTGAGTAGTCGTTCTCTCGCCTTCATTACCTCCATCAGGCACTACAACCTGCAGGAAAAAGTATTTTGATTGCCCAGCAAGTAATGTCACAGAGCCAATACTTGTAGTTTCAGTTGCCTGATGAATTCCATCCTGATTGGTATCCTCAATTAACTTTACTTGCCAGCCTTGAGGTAGGCTTTTATTGTCTATGGAAAGGGTAATTGTATCCGTTCCATTACCGGTATTAGTCAGGGTGTAGGAATAGTAAATAGTTCTTGAACCGCCTAAGAGCTGGTCGGGTAATTTATCAAATGCAGATATGCCATAGCCTTGCCAGACTAAGGTAGAGACGATGTTACATGTGGTAACTGTTTCTGTTCCCCAGGTATTCTTATACCTTAAGATAACATCCCCGGGTTGAGAAATTCCATTTTGATAGGTAGAACTACCGTTATCTCCGCCATTTCTGATAATAGTTCCTGCGGTAGTAAGAGTAGCAGAAACTGGAAGGGACTGAAACAAAACCAATAACAAAAAAATCCATTTTATTAAACCTGTATTCACCATATTTGTCATTCACAATTCAATAACCTCTATTCCTGCTTATACATATCCGCCATCCATTTACCTTCATGACCTGGGTTAGGGATAACACTTTGAGTTCTGGGGTCAACGACAAAATCAATGGCTTCTAAAAATAAATAGCCAATCAATGGTGGTGTAGTATCATCATTTTCCATCACTTCCATAACAAAACTGCGGTCTTTTAATTCAATTTCAGCACCTTTAAATATCTTACGATTTGCTGGTCCATTAGCTGTTTTGATAGGGATGATATTATGAAATTGCAAGCCTAACCTTTCAATATCTACTTTATTAATAGAGACATAAGTTGCACCTGTATCTACAATCGCCTCAATCTCTATGGTGCGAATCTGACTGCCTGGGATTATATTTTCACTTGCCTTAACTACATCCCCATAATTCCTTATTATTATCTTCTCAGTTATTCGTCCCATTCTTCTTTTCCCTTTCTTCTAAAGATGGAAAATAGGACGCAAGATTTTTCTTTGCAGATGAACAGGATTAAAATTAATTTTTGTTATTTCCTCAGTGTTTCTTAATGTTTTTAGTGCTTTAGTGATTTCTTCTTTAAAATCCTAAAAATCCTGTAAATCTGCGTCCTAAAAAAAGTCTGCGGTCTTCTACTTTATCACTACCTCAAACCTACATTCTCCAGAACCTGATGGCTGGACAGAACCATTGATTGTAAAGGTGATAACCTTAGTCGCATCATCATAGGATACTGAGATACTATCTCCACCACCAGCTCCAACTGTCCCTGTCCCACTATTAGCGACATAAGTTGCCCAGGCAGGAATGACATCCTGTATCTGGACATTAATCGCCTCGGCATTACTCACATTCCTATACTTCAAGGTATAGGTCAAAGTAGCACCGGGTAGTTGAGCATCTGCTGGTGAAACACATTTTTCTAAGGTGAGATAAGGCACGGGCGCAGAGCAGGTGGTTATAGTTATATCTTCTATTGTTTCCAGGTCACCCCAGGGCACAGTATCCGTCCCAGAACAGGAGGCAATCACCTTATTAGTTGAGGTAGCACCTATATCTACTAAGGGTATATCTACCTTTAAGAAGAAGTAATTACTTTCTCCGGCGGCTAAGGTAATACTCCCAATCTGCGTCGTTTCTGTGGCTTGATGGAGTCCATTCTGATTATCATCCATTATCGTCGTTAAAGTCCACACTCCACCTGCCACATTACTGGCAGATAAAGTGATGGTATCTGTGGCATTGCCACTATTAGTCAGGCGATATGGGTAATAAATAGTCGTAGATGGGCTACCGGATAAGTCTGCCGGGCTGGTTAATTGGACGCCATAGCCTCTGGCAAAGGTCAGGGTATCATCCAACCGGACATCCGGGTCACCCCAAGCATCCGGGTGTGAAGATTCTGCCTTTACCCTAATCGTTGTGCTACCTGCAATTGAAACATCTACTTTAAGGAAAAATTTACGACTTTCATTTTGCCTCAAGGTAATTGGGCTTGGCAATGTGGTATTTTCGTCATCCTGATGGAAGCCATCCTGATTGGTATCATCGATTAAAGCAACAGACCAGGTCGCTCCTTCAAGCGTAGTTGCAGAAATAGTAATTGTATCCGTGCCATTACTTGAGTTACTGAGTTCGTAGTTATAATAAACCGTAGCGGTAGGCATAACCGATTGGTCTTTTGGTAACTCTAAGTAGCCAATCCCATAGCCCTGCAGGATAGTCGTGGTAGTAGCCATGCAGGTAACGGTCTTTGTCCCACCCATACCAGAGTATATCAATATAGCATCACCCTTAGCATCGGCTACATTTAAGGTGCCGGTATCACTGCCATTGATGATATTCGTCTCCACCGGCGCCCCTAAAGTCGCCTCCTCAACGACATTTAGAATATCCCCTGTATAATTATCATACCCCCCAATAGCATATATCTTACCATTAAGTGTAACGGCTGCTAATTCCCATCGTGCCGTAGGCATCGGTGCTTTAGTTGTCCAGGTGCCATTAGGACCGACACTCGGGTCAAATTCCTCAACTACATTTCCCCCAATAGCATAAATCTTACCATTAAGTGTAACGGCTGCTAAAGATGATCGTCCCGTAGGCATAGGTGCCTTAGTCGTCCATGTGCCATTAGGACCGACACTCGGGTCAAATTCCTCAACTACATTTTCACCTCCATATCCCCCAATAGCATAAATCTTACCATTAAGTGTAACGGCTGCTAATTCCCATCGTGCCGTAGGCATCGGTGCTTTAGTTGTCCAGGTGCCATTAGGACCGACACTCGGATCAAATTCCTCAACTACATTTAGTTTACTAGCAAAATTGTCTCCCCCAATAACATAAATCTTACCATTAAGTGCAGCTGCTGCTAACCAAGATCGCGCAGTAGGCATAGATGCTTTAGTCGTCCAGATGCCATTAGGGCCTATGGTTGGATCAAATTCCTCAACTGTATTCCCTACTGAATTTAGATAGTTACCCCAAAATCCCCCAATGGCGTATATCTTTCCATTAAGTGCTACTGTTACTAACCTTGTTCGTGCAGTTGGCATATTTGTTTTCTGAGTCCATGTACCAGTAGGACCAACAGTTGGATCAAATTCCGCGACTACATTTTCACCGCCATCTCCCCCAATAGCATAAATCTTACCATTAAGTGTAGAGGCTCCTAAACTACATCGTCCCGTAGGCATCGGTGCTTTAGTTTTCCATTCTAAGTCAAGTGCGAATGACTGTGTCCCCAATCCTAAATAAAACCCAATCCCGATTAATCCTAAAACTTTTTTCATTTTATTCATCCTCCTGCTTTTTAATTAGTCCTCTCTTGAGAGGGCTAAAGAGTGTATCCCCTAATTGTTCAACCAAGGATGGTTAAATTACTTGATTAGGTTAATATATCACAATTGTCAAAATTTGTCAAGGAAAATTTTTTGATTTTTTTAAAACTTGGAAGGGGAGCGTTGCGTAGGACTTAAAGCTATATCTATGGTCCCAGGCATTGCTTTATCTCATTTTTTGCCATCTTTTTGTTTCTCTTGACATTTTGAACTACGAAATACGCGAAACACACGAAAGAGTCTGATTGACAAATCTTTCATTCTTGAAAACTATCTGTTCTTTTCCCATTTTCGCGTCTTTTGCGTGTTTCGTAGTTTTTTCTCTCCGTGTTAAACTTTAATTATTTTTTTGAAGTTACAACTCTATAACACCTCCTCCTCTTGATGTCAACTAAGTAGATTACCTCTTTTTTATCACTTTGGCATCTTTTATCACCTAAAATTCTCCCCAACCCGCATCATAACTAAAAGTCATTTGCAACGCTCTCCTTGGAAATGGATCAATACCGAGAGGTCTCTTTTTAGTCCCTTTTTACTTCCATGTAATATTCCTACCACTTTCTAAAGATAATAACGCTTGACGAATATTATCTCGATTAGGATCTATTTCTAAAATCTTATTAAATATCATAGCAGTATTTTTTATCTCTCCCTTTTTATAATATGACTCAGCTAATTTATAATAATTATCCACATTATTAGGTGCTAATTTTATGGCCTTTTTAAATTCCTCAATTGCTTTGCCATATTCCATATTAAAAAGATAAACGCAGCCTAATTTTGCATACCCAGTGCTATCATTTGGGGCTAATTTAATTAGTTTTTTATAACAAATAATCGCTTTCTGATATTGGTGTAATGAAAGATATACCTCTCCAAGATTTAAATATCCAAGTACATCTGAAGGATTTAGATTAATAGATTTTTCAAAATTCTTAATAGATTGTTTCACATTACCTTTTTTATACCATAAAACTCCTTCATTGGAATATATCTTGGCATAATTATTAAATAATTTTATAGTTCTATTAATGTCAAAAGTTATCCCATCATCAATAATCTCATCCTTTGTGCCTCTTATTTTAACTCTTAACTTATTTTTTATAAGATTATCAGATAATATATTTTTGTCTTTTTCATTCTCTACAATCTTCCACAAAAGACCACGTGGAATTAAGTGATAATCTTTTGCATATTGTTGAATAAAATCCTCCTCAAACAAAATATAGAATGGGACTTTTTTAAAATTATTTTTAACTATCTCATCCATTATCAGTTTTTTTAAGTTTTTATTTTTAATCCTTGATTTTAATTCCATAATCCTTTCTTTTAAAAGTTCAAATTTTAATTCAGAATGTTTTTCCTTCATCTGATTAATATACCAATCATAATGTAAGAAAGTAACATCAATGAATAGTATATTGGGTTTACATTCCTCAACAAATTGGAGATAGAAAAGTGGGAAACTAGTTATATCTCCTTGAATAAAAGCTACCGTGTTTTCTTCTAATTGGGATATCATATTGTTTCCATAATCATAAGCAAAGTAGTATTGATGCCGATTAGCATATTGATAATTTGTAGTAAAAGGGAAAATTAAAAGAGCTAAGAATGTAAATGGAATGAAATAATCTATTTTAAAGAATAAGGAGTGAGGGATAGGATTAATTTTAAAAGTAGTTAGAGTAATCAATCTAACTATTCCTATAATTCCACAGCCATTAAATATAGCAAAGAGAGCAAAAGTCAAAATATAATAATCTTCAATATTATAAATTGAATAACATGTAGCAGAAAGTATGTTCATTAGAATTATTAGTAACAAAAAGATAAAGAGATTTCTATTTATTATAAACAAAGTTATTGCTCCAATAGGTCCAAGCCAAGTAAGATAAGGAGTAAACTGATGAGTGAAGAATTTACTTATATAAAATTTAAGTTTTTCTATTTGTTCCCTTATAGAGGGAGATTTCATATAATCTCTATAATCCCTGGCACTAATATGGTCAATAAACCTTTCTAATGTATCTGGATCATCCCAATTAATTGATGGGTTCATAGCAGCTCGAAGAGGAAGGTATAAGTAAAGGAATAACGGTAAGATGAATAATAGTAGCATTATTGAAATTGGCTTTAGAATTAATAATTTCCGAAGAATAGATTTCCAATAAAAGATATTCTTATGAATAAACTTTCTTTTTGAGGGTAAGTTTTCAGTTTTTTTTACTTTACTTGTTGAATACCTACTTATCCACGCCTGCCAACTAATAATTAAGATTAAGTAGATAGTAGCTGGCACAAGATAGATAGTCTGAAAGTGGTGAGTAAAAGCAACACCTGCAATGAAAGAAAATAAATAAAGTAGCCGGGGAGAAGGGGGAAGAGAGAAATTTTGGAGTAGATTATTTTCCCTTTTAACAACCTCTTGCCATTTAATCAGAATAAAGATTAAAATAGTGGCAAAGAGGATATTAAGGGTATATTTTTCAGCAACTACAGCCTGAATCCAAAAAGTGGTAGCAAAGGCAAGCATAAGTGCAGATAGAGTAGCAGGAATTAAATGAGGAAGTGAGGAAGTGAAGGAGTGAATAAGTAATTGAATATTATGAGTTTTTTCCTCTCTCCATGTCTTTCTCACTTCATCACTCAAATTTCTTCCCACTTTTAATGTAATAAAGTAGACCATCATACACGCCAGCGAAGCACATAAGGCAGAAGCAAGATTCATACGATAAGCAATATTTCCAATGGGTAAAGTAGTTATCCATAGTTTTCCAAGTAAGCAATAAAATGGATAACCCGGAGGATGGGGGATACCTAAAACAAAAGCCGCAGTTACCATCTCTCCAGAATCATGTAAACCAATAGTAGGGGTTAAGGTATGCAAGTATACCGCCCAGGAGATAAAAAATACCAATATCCCACCACCATAATCTATTGAAGTAAATGCCCTTGGAACAATTGGTTCATCTTTTGAAATGAGAAACTTTGGTATTCTAAACTGAACCTTCCACTCCCTCTTTTTCTGCCTTCTATCATCTGAAGTCTGTTTTTTTAACTTTTTCTTACCCATTTTACTACATATTATAGGACCCTTCCTTTAGAGATCAACTTAAACATCCCTTGGTTAAATAATTCTTTTGCTTTCTTCTTTGTGCTGATTTGTTAGCATAAATGTTTCATTTTAAAATTACATAGCATATATCTTACCATTAAGTACTGCTGCTGCTAACCCATTCCGTGCAGTAGGCATAGGTGCTTTAGTCGACCAGGTGCCATTTGGACCGACACTCGGGTCAAATTCCTCTACTACATTTAATTTCTTACCTTCTTCTCCTTCTTCTCCCCCAATAGCATAAATCTTACCATTAAGTGTCGCGGCGGCTAAAGCCTCTCGTCCTGTCGGCATCGGTGCCTTAGTCGTCCAGATGCCATTAGGAGCAACTGTTGGGTCAAATTCCTCAACTACATTTAGAGCTCCACTTCCTCCAATCGCATAAATCTTACCATTAAGTGCAGCGGCTGCTAAAGATGATCGTCCCGTAGGCATAGGTGCCTTAGTCGTCCAGGTGCCATTTGGACCGACACCTGGGTCAAATTCCTCAACGACATTTGCACCTTCATATCCCCCAATCGCATAAATCTTACCATTAAGTGTCACGGCAGCTAAAATCCATCGTCCTGTCGGCATCGGTGCCTTAGTCGTCCATGTGCCGTTTGGTCCGATACCTGGGTCAAATTCCTCGACTACATTTATATTTGAAACTCCAAGTCCCCCAATAGCATATATTTTGCCATTAAGAGCGCCTGCTCCTAAACCATATCGTCCTGTCGGCATCGGTGCCTTAGTTTTCCATTCAAGGTCAAGAGCTAAAACTTGTGTAGCACATGCTAAATAAATACCAACTCCTATTAATCCTAAAACTTTTTTCATCATTTTTCTTTACTCCTTTTTTTTTATTTTTTGTAAGCGGATTAAGCGGATTATTTATCTGACAGCATTATGCGAATTGAAAATATCATTTTATCCGCTTTATCCGCTAAATCTGCTTACTAAAGATTACTATAATTTTCTTATTTTGTCAACAAAAAATTTTAAATTATTTTTTCCTTTGTCTTTATTTCTAATCCCATTTGATACTCACCTTTAATCTTCACCCAATCTTTACCGTTATTCTCGGAAAAATAGGACCGACCATAAATATGAAAGGTGTCGATAGGAAGAGAGAGAATTGCCCCATTAATCATTTTTAATGTAATTATATTTAGTCCCTTTTTTAAAATATAAGAAGCGATTTTAATTTTGAAGCTGTTAATTGTTCCAAATTGATAAAAATTAGCACATGATATGGGAGGAGAAGATATCCCATTAATATTTATTATAAATCCCCCGATATTTCTTTCAACCATATAAGTCATGACAAAATTAATATCTTCTGCTGATGAAATATCCCTATTAATAATCAGTTCTTTTTTTATCATCATAGAATTACCTTCTAAAGTAATTACATTACCTTCCCGCCAACTTTCGTAACCTAAATTACCACAATCTTTAATGATTAAACATTCTTCTTTTTCAGTATATACTCCATTGGGATTAGTAAAACAAACACATAATCCATAAATACGCTCTGCATATGTAAGAACAGAACATAGAAATAATAGAATTAAGGAAAGAAGGATAGGTTTATAATATTTTAGACGAAACTTTTCATACCAAAAATACAATAGAAATCCAGTAAAAATTGCCATGATAGGTAATACCGGTGGGCGATATCTTTCTATAACTACAAATAAAATGACAGAAAAACTATAAGCAAATATAAAACCATAAAGCAATAAAGATTTCTTCCAGGATTTTAAAGAAAAAAATATACCTGTAAGTCCTAATATGAAAAAAATATCGAAACTAATTATTATAGGTAGTCTTAATAAAGAAGAATATATTTTACCTTGTTCATAATGTGTTTGATGTGGAACTCCCCATTTACTTACCAATAATAAAAACTTTTTAAGTTGTAATTTTATGAACTTTACAGGCTCTCTTTTTACAAAATCTAAAACATCTGCTACATAAAGCTCTTTTCCCTCTTTTTTCATCCTTTCCTGCAGGTTATTTAAATAAGGTTGACACAGGTCAAATGAAGCGTTTGCATGCTCATTATTACCTATCCAAAATTGAAATCCGCCAGCCGTGGTAAGTAAAATAAATTTCCCACCATAAATACAATTCCTAATAGTAACAGGTGAGATAGTAATAAAAAAGGCTAATAATACAATCGCATATTTAGTGATGACCTCTTTCTTAGGTATTTTGTAGGTAATAAGCATCCATATCAAGATAAATGGAAGAAAGATAATTACATTAGGCTGGGAAAGAGTAGCTAATCCTAAACATACTGCTCCCAAAACAAGATTTTTTGTTATCCCTTCTTCCTTACCTCTGAGAAAGAAAAATAAAGATGCACAACTAAAAAATGTAGTTAAAGCAGTAGATAAAAGCACCCCTTCATAAAATATCAATGTGCCACATACAGCACAAAGTAATGCCCCGATCATACCAATAGGTTTATTAAAAAGTTGCTTGCCAATAAGATAAGTCAAAAGACAGGTAATAACTCCAAGGATGAATTGAATTACCCTTGGGAAGATTAAGTTATAACCAGAGATAAGATAGCATAAGGACAGGAAATAGTAATACAAAGGATTATAACCAAAAGGTGTTTTCGGGAAAGTTCCCTCAAGTATTTCTTTAGCCGCAGTAACATACATATATGTATCATCACCTGCGTGTGGGGCAAAAAAGTACGGGTCATTATTCTTTAATTGAAAAATATATACCAGTCGTAGAAGAATACCTACTAAGAGAATACCACCTACCAGAACATATTCCTTTTTAACCAATTTAACTAACTCAAAAGAAATCCCTCTTTTAATATTTTTAGTCTCATTATTTTTTTTACCCTTCTTTTTCTTCTTAGCCATTTTTTTGAATTACCTTTGTAACTATTCAGCCACAGATAAACACGGATGAAACACTGAAAATTCGTGACCTGAAAATAGTTTTTTCACGCAAAGGACGCAAAGGTAATTTTTACCCTTATTTTCCTTTGCGTTCTTTGCGTGCTTGGCGTGAAACTTCTCCTGAAAATATCGGTGGTGTCTGAAAATAACTCTAATAGTGAAATCTATGCAGATTTGGTGTCCAAAAGGGATTTCATCCAAAAGAGCAAAATGCAAAACTCGTTTATAGTTTATGGTTTATAGTTTATGGTTTATAGTCCTTCAACTATAACCTATCTACTATCAACTATAAACTATCTTTGCCAAAGTTCAGTAAAATTATCTCTTTCCTTTCAGCGTTAAAATACTTGTAACTGTTCAGATAGTAATTCACCGCAGAGACGCAGAGAAACAGAAAGGAAAATATCTTTTTTTTCGTGTTTTTCGGTGTTTAAAAAAGTTTAAAAACAGTTAGGTGAAAGTAAGTATTAAAAGATTAATAAACAACGAAAGACCCGAAATGCACAAAAAAAGGAAATTTCTGTCTCTGGTGAATAGATTTTAATTTTTTCTCTGCGTCTCTGTGGCATCTTGCGGTGAACGGTTACAAATACTTGAAGTCCTTTTTGAAATTTGATTTGTAATTTTGCATTTTGATATTTATATTTGATATTTAATATCTGATATTTAATATTTATTTGTTGTCTCCCTCAAATCCTATTTTGCAGAACCCTATACACTATTTTAACCTTTATGCTAGATTAAGACACCACCAAAAATTCAGGGAGTGAAGTTTTGAGGATGGTTTCCCAAATGTCGCTAATTTCCTGCATAAATAGAGTCTATAGTCTTGTGTCTGATGTCCAGTGTCTAAATCACACCCCAGATAATTATTGTATTGACTTTGT
The DNA here is from genome assembly GCA_040757115.1 of bacterium. NCBI lineage: Bacteria > bacterium. Next base: position 12,558 of record JBFLYA010000041.1, read on the forward strand.
ATACAAAAGTATGTTATACTAAAAACACAATGAATCTCTCAAATTTCTTAAAGATAGGTAGCGAATATTGTGATAAAGCAATAATCTGGATTGTGTTTTTAATGATTTTAATCATTCCACTTATCTTTGACCCACACATAACCAGTTTTGATTTAGCCAAAGTAACCGCCATGCGGATATTAACCCTTGTTATTATTGGACTTTGGTTATTAAAACTCACCTTTTTCGCTCAAGAATATCAATTCATAAAAACACCACTTGACCTGCCAATTCTTGCCTTTTTAATTATAAGCATAGCCGCCACAATAACCGGGATTCATCCAATAATGAGTTTGGTCGGCGAATATAAAAGATACGATGGATTAATTAGCACCATTAATTACATATTTATCTACTATATTGCGGTTAATTTCTTAAGACAACGCAAATATCTTAAAAGAACTGTTGCTGTTATTAGTTTTGCTGGGGTTTTAGTGGCTGGTTGTGGGATATTGCAATCTTATGGAATTGATTTAACCAGATGGGAGTCAGGGATAATCTCGACAATGGGCAATCCTAATTTCTTAGGGGGCTATTTAGCCATAGTCTTTTTTCTCCCTTTAACTTTATTTTTCCTTGTATCTTCAAAAAAGATTGGAAATCCAAAATCCCAAATTCCCAAAAGTCAAGTAATGAAAATCATCTTTTTAGGGATTTCTTTAGTCAGTCTCCTCTTAATTTATAAATGCTTTTCTTTACTTGCACATCGAGGAGGAGCACTGGGACTTGGTGCCGGCATACTTTTGTTTGGAATCCTATTGGCAAAACAATTTCTTAAAAATAAGATGAGGACGATAGTGATTTTAAGCGTGATGTGTCTGGCAACAATCTTATTTTTTATCAAAGGGCAGTCAGGTTTAGTTCAAAAATTTACCTCAACCATTGCCGTAGAAAAAGAAGAAGGCAAGGCAATCCCAACTCTAAAATTTACCTCAACGGCTGAAACAAGATTCTATATCTGGCAGACAGGATTGGAGATTATAAAAAAATATCCTTTGTTAGGAGTAGGTCCGGATGCTTTAAGGATGGCTTCAACTCAATGTGAGAAGATTGAATTTATTCGCACCGAAGGAGGAAGAAATTGCCTGATTGATAAGGCTCATATGGAAGTGTTAGATATGGCTATAACTCGTGGGTTATTAGGTTTAGCCGCTTACTTCTGGATTATAATTTTACTATTTGTAGTTGTATATAAAACCTATTCCTCAATTAAAGAAGAAAACAGGATTTTATTAGTCGGGGTCTTATCGGCTGTGCTTTCTTATCTTGTTCAGAATGAGGTTGGTTTTGGAATTATCGCGACTTCTTCCTTATTCTGGTTATTATTAGGAATGGCAATACCAATAGCCATACCCAAACCTCAATTCACAAAGCCCTTTAAACTGCACATTCTTCCCCGTATTATCATTTGTTTCCCTTTATTGATATTAATTTATTATCTCATCTCATTATCGTTACGACCATATATTGCGGATATTTATTATAAAAATGGGTTGGCGATGATTTCACAGGGTAATATTGACCAGGCGATTGCCAGTTATGACCGTGCATTAGGATATAATCCGTTGGAAGAATTTTATTATGGTGAGGTTTTAAATGCCTATGATATGAAATTTAAACAAACTCAAGATATAGTCTGGTTAGATAAACTTATAGCTAAAGGGGAAGAGGCAGTCAGATGTAATCCTCTTCACGCATATTATTACAATCTTTTAAGTGCGGTTTATGGAGAGAAATATGTTCGGGGAGACCCAACTTACGCCGAGAAATCAATTGAGGCTTCTAAAAAGGCACTTAAATGTAAACCTCTATTTGCTGACCCATACAATAATATCGCCGCAATTTATGTTCGTCAGGAAAGATATGATGAAGCGATAAAAGAAATGGAGCAAGCCTCCCAACTTTTCCCCGATGACCCTAATTATCTCCGAATTTTAGGTGAACTATACCAGGTGAAAGCTCAGACAAATAAGGCAATAGACTTATTGAAAAAGGCGATTGAATATAATCCGCAAAATCCAGACCCTTATGCCAAACTGGGTAAGATTTACTTTGACCAAAAAAGATATAAAGAGGCAGAAACCCAGTTTAAAAAGGCAATCTCGTTAGATGCAAAAAATATCTTTGCCCGTAATAACTTAGGCACGATTTATATTAATCAACAGAGATTTAAAGAAGCAAGGTCTGAATTTGAGGCAGTCTTAAATGTTGCGCCAGGGGAAAATTATGCTCTGCAAATGCTGGCAATGATTAAAGGACACTAAATTTCAGGTGGTGTCTGAAAATAACGCTAATAGTGAAATCTATGCAGATTTGGTGTAAAAAAGGGGATAAGGAGATAAAGGGAGATATGGAGATTATTCATTGTAATTTCCAAAATTTTAGAATGAATTTATCTCCTTATCTCCATAATCCCCATATCTCCTTTTCTTACACTATTTCAACCTTTATGCTAGATTAAGACACCACCAAATTTCACCGTTTTTATAGTCAAGGAGTTAAATGATGAAACAGGTTTCTAAATTTGCTACTAATTGTGATAAATTTATTGTTGGTTGTCTAATGCTCATAGTATTTGGGATACCGTTATTTTTTGGCTTGAATGTTAATAGCCTTGATTTACAAAAAATAGCCTTTATGTGGACACTCTCGTTAATTATAGCCATTACCTGGATAACCAAAATTGTTTGGACAAGAGAATTTAACTTTGTCAGAACTCCACTTGATATTCCAATATTTGCCTTCTTGTTAGTAAGTATCCTGGCGACTATTTTCTCTATTCATCCCATCATTAGCCTGATTGGTTTTTATAGTCATCATGAAGGATTACTCATAGTCATTACCTACATCTTTTTATTCTATGGCGTGGTTAATTTTATAAATAAAGAATTAATGCCCTGGATGATGGATGTTATTATTCTTAGTGGGGTATTGGTGGCAGGTTATGGTATTATTCAACATTATGGTCTTGACCCGGTAAAATGGGAATTATTTATGGGCGGTCGAGTCTCATCAAGTCTGGGCAATCCAATTGGTTTCGGGAATCATATCGTTATGGTTTTAGGAATAGCGGTATGTTTATTTCTCTCCAAAGAGATTATTACCAGGCGAAAAACTAAGCAGATTCCATCATCAAAGAAAAAGAAAAAAATGATTTTAAAACCTGCCCAACAATACAAACCCATCGTAGAAATACCGTGGTGGATATATGGAATATGTATTGGTATAATTTTGTATGGGTTGGTTTTTTCTGGTAGTCGGGCGCCTTTTCTTGGTATGCTGGGTGGAATTGGAGTAATAGGAATTTTATTAGCTAAGAGAATAATTATCAAGAAGAAACAAGTTGGAATATTAGGAGTGATGTTTGTTGGTTATTTAGTGTTTTCCAATATAAATCCAGAGATTGCCATAATTGGCAGGTTCACAAGTATGCTTAAACCCCCAGCGCCAAAGGTTGCTTCACCTTTTGAAGTTGGCACTTTTACCGCAACCTCTATCGCTTATCGAACCCCTCGAATCTACCTCTGGCAAGGGGCATTAAACATCATTCGTGAGCATCCTGTTTTAGGTGTCGGATTAGATACCATCGGACTTGTTCATTCCCGGTATAAACCCATAGAATCTGCAATAGCAGAAGGGGCTTATGCCACCGCAGCCAGTGCCCATAATGAACTATTAGATGTGTGGGTTTCCAGAGGAACAATTGGATTAATTATCTATCTCTGGGTGCTGATTAGTTTCTTAGTTATTTCTTTAAAAAACTATTGGTCTTATAAGGGGATAGAAAAATTCTTTATTACGGGATTATTAGCCAGCTGGTTTTCTTATCTTATTCAAAATCAATTTAGCCCAACAGGTATCTCATCTTCTTATCTTTTCTGGATAATTATGGCTTTAGGTATGGTATTTAGTGCAAAGCAGAAGTCTTTCGTGTTATCTCCTCTAATCAAAGAATTTCGATGGTTTATTCTTCTGACCACATCAGGAATAGGAATTGGGCTGTGGATTTTATTAGTCGTCCGACCCTGTATTGCTGATTTTAATTATGAACAAGGAACTTTACTTCAAACTATGCCTCAATATGAGAAAGAAACTCAATACCGGTTTGAGCGGGCACTAAAATATAACCCTTATGAAACACAGTACCATCGGGAGGTGTGTTCTATTTACCTTAATCGGGCACAGACTACAGGTGAAGAGACATGGATTAAAAAGACTATTGAGCAATCTAAAAAGTTAGTCAAATTTAATCCTGAGGATGGTGTGGGGAATTCTATTTTAGGGGCAGGATACTATCTGGAAGGCAAGGAATTAAATGAGGCGGTGAAGTATTTCAAAAGGGCAATAGAGATAGACCCCTATAACCCTGACCCACATAATACCCTTGCTTTAGGCTATCAAAGACTCGGAAAATATGACGAGGCAATTAAAGAATTTAAACAGGCATTCTGGTTAAAGCCTGATTATTCTATGTCTATTGAGAACTTGATGCGTCTCTATGCCAATATTGGTAAAGGTGATATTAAATCTGATATTAAGGAGATATTAACCAGAGAATCTGGGGGGCGAACGAGCAGGATTAGAGAAAGATTAGTTGAATTTCATCTTAAAGAAAATAATCTGGATGAGGCGGCTAAAGAATGTATCATAATTCTTCACCTTATTCCAGAAAATGTAAATATCTGTAGAACTTTAGGTAATATCTATGCCCAGCAAGGAAAAATTGATGAGGCAAAAAAGGCATTTAATCATTTATTAAAGATTAAGCCAGATGATATTTATGCCAGGGAATTTTTGGCAAAGGTAGATAAACATCATTTCTGACAGAAAAAATAATACTCGATGTTCAAGTTTTTTAAAGATATAAAGATTTAACCGCAAAGAGCGCAAAGGAAGATTTCGCAAAGGACGCAAAGAAAGGGAAATTACGGGACGGGGAAGGGTTCAGGTAGGATAAAAATAAGGAGAAAGGGAGAAGATGGAGAAGTGGAGAAAAGAAGAGTTAACTGATAGGATTATTAATGCCTGTATTAATGTCCATCAAAAGTTAGTGTCGTGTTGAACAAATAACGCACGGAATTCGATTCTGGTAACTGGTGATTGGTAACTGGTAATTAAATACCGTTTGGCTGATCTCAGGACGAAACTATTTAACCAGTTACCAATTATCCGTTTACAGGTTATGGGATCTGATGATACGCCGTGCAAAACTTACTCAACACCACATTAGGACCTGGTTTTCTGGAGAGCATCTATCACAATGCCTTGAGGGTTGAGTTTGCAAGACAGAACATTATCTTTGAATCAGAAAAAGAAGTCAAGATATTCTATCAAGGTGTTGAGGTTGGGATTCATAGACTTGATCTTTTCGACCTGTGCGGTTAAATGTAAAATGGATAATGTAAAATGAGAAATGTAAAATGAAAATGTATAACTGAAAGGTAATGAGTCTGGCGAAGTAGTAAAATTTCCCATTTTTCATTTCCTATTTTACATTTTACATTTATTTTTCCTTTGCGTCTCTGCGATGAATTAGTCTAATCGCACAGGTGGGATCTTTTTGTTGAAGATGAGATTGTGGTAGAGATTAAAACTGTTGAGGAGAGAAGTGGGAAGTATTATAATCAGGTTAGATCATACATTAGAGCAGTGGATAAAGAAATTAGGGTTACTGGTAAATTTCGCAGACTCCAGGATTGATGTCCGAAGGGTGGAGCAAGAAAAAGTTTGAGCCAATTCTCCCTTTTCCCCATTTCTCCTTGTTTACACTTCTAATGTATAGCCCTGAACGGTTACAAAAATCCGTTATATCCGTCTAATCCGATTACTAAAAAATTAAACTAATTAAACTAATGAGGAGGTAGATTTAAAATGGGTAAAAGAAGTTTAAAGGAAAATTCAAGAGGAACAAGGATTAAGAAGATAATGTGTAGCATTGGGGTGATGTGTATCTTGCTGGGCAGTAGCACTATAGCCCAGGGTATAGAATGGCAGTGGCCATGGTTAAAAAGTAAGGAGCAAAAGACTAAGCAGGAAAAGGTGGTTAAAAAGAAAAATCTACCACTTAGAGCAAAACAAATCGGCACGCCGACTGTTCAGGCATTGGTGGATAAAGTCAAGGAGAATTACCAGAAGATTCAAGATTTGAAGGCAGAGATGGTAGTTACAGTAGAAAAAGTAGGAGGATGGGGGTACCCAATACTTACAGATAAGATTACTAAGGCAGGAAAATATTACTTTAAAGCACCTGATAAAATTAAATATGAAGACCCAAAAGACCATGATAGAGATACTGTTTGGAAGGGATTAACTCAGTATGTTAGAGCTTATCATGGCTCAAATGTTCCAAGTACTAGAGAACCTTGGTATTCTCTTTTAGAGCCTGATAATCTATATTTCTACTGGCGGTTGGATGAGATAATGACTAAGTTTGATACGAAGGTGATTGATAATCCTCAACCTGATGTCTGGGTGATTGAGGCGGTGCCGAAAGATAGTAATCATGAGGATGATTATAATTATCCATATTCAGATGGTAGATTGGAAGTTTTTGTTAATTATGATAAAGGCGTGATTACTAAAATTGATGTACACGGTATTACTCTTGGTTTGCTTTCTTCCCGAAGAGAATCCCAAGATTTTACATTAATTAATAATATTTGGATACCAACAAAATTTATTAGGACATCTTTTGGAGATAAAGAGGTAAAAGAAGAAATAACACTTAGCAATATACAGTTAAATACTGGTATTCCAGATAGCGAGTTTGAGTTTTAGCAGGAGTAGAAAGTAGAGAGTAGAAAGTAGAAAGTTTTAAGGAGGTAAAATAATTATGTTTAAAAGAGTTATAGCCTTATGTTTGGTAAGTAGTTTATTTTGGTTAAGTCCTGCTTTTGCTAAAAATCCTGTGTTGATAGTTCATGGACTCAATGGAGATTCACAGAGTTTTAAAGATGGATGTATGGTAAAGACATTACAAAATGCAGGACTACAGGTGTTTACCTTAGCAGATGTAGGTGGTGATTTTCCTAATAGAGGACAAGGATTAATACAGGAAGATGTAAAATTGCTTAAACAAGCAATAGATGAAGTTAAGAGGCGAACAGGAGCAACTAAAGTTGATATAGTAGCCCATTCAAGAGGTGGTATTGTAGCTGAACTTTATACGATGATGTATGGTAATCAGTATCAACCTACAATGGAATATACATATCATCCACCTGAGGATCCTCGGCTATTAAAGAAGAAGACCATCACCAACATCCCCCGCTACGGCAATGATGTCAATCAAATCATTATGATGGGGACACCGCAGATGGGGAGTTTTTGGTCGGATTTTGGGCATGATAATCCTGTTCTTTCTGACCAACTTAGAAAACTTGGGATTGCTAAGGATGCACCTGATCAATATACAGTAGGTGTAGAGCAATTGCAGGAAGAAGGTAGTGCCTTTATGGAATATTTCTGGAAGAATAAATTAAATTCAGACCTACCAACGATTACTTATATTAATTTAGCTGAGGATAGGATTTGCCCACCATTGTTTAAATAGGGTGATGGTGTAGTTACTTTTGATTCTGCCTGTGGGGTGGAATTACTTCAACAATTGCTTTTTGGACGCAGATGAACGCAGATGAACACAGATTTTAAAGAAAAAATCACTTGCATTTAAAGATAAACAGGTGTATACTTTCTTTGCGGCCTTTGCGCCTTGGCGTGAAAAAAAAAGAGACTCTCACGCAAAGACGCAAAGAGAAAGAAGGGAAATCTATTTGAGGAGGTAAAAAAAACAATGTGTAATCTAAAAGGTTTAAAGGAAAATTCAAGAGGGACAGGGATTAAGACCATAATGTGTAGCATTGCGGTGATATGTGTTTTGCTATGCAGTAGCACTATAGCCCAGGGTATAGAATGGCAGTGGCCATGGCTAAAAGCTAAGGAGCAAAAGACGAAGCAAGAAAAAGTGGTTAAAAAGAAAAATCTACAACTTAAACCAAAACAAATCGGCACGCCGACTGTCCAGGCATTACTGGATAAGGTCAAGGAGAATTACCAGAAGATTCAAGACTTGAAGGCGGATGTGGCAGCAAAAGCAGAATGTACACCTAGCCCACCATTGCCAGGTTTGTATACCGTTAACATGAAGTGGTACTTTAAAGCACCAGATAAGCTTAAAATGGTTCCTCCTAATGAGAAGAGAAGAACTATTGTGAAAAATAATACCAAGTATACCCTTCACCTAAGATGGGGGAAATGGGAAATTGATTCTAAACCACTTTATTGGTATTATTTATTAGACCCGGGTAGGTTTGATTTCTACTGGCGGCTGGATGAAATAATAACTAAATTCGATACCAAAGTCATCAACCACCCAGAAGAAAATATCTGGGTCATTGAGGCTGTGCCGAAAAAAAGTAATCCTGAGGATGATTATAATTATCCTTTGCCAAGAGTTGGATTAGAGATTTATATTGATTATGAAAAAGGAGTAATGACAAAAATTGTTGATTTTGATGCAAAAACTGGAGAAAAGGATACTCCATGGTGTGAAATTAAAGATTTTAAATTGATTAGTAATATTTGGGTACCAACAAAATTTATAAAAATTACAGAATCAACAGAGGAAATCACACTTTCTGACATTCAACTAAACATTGGTATTCCAGATAGTGAATTTGAATTTTAGTTTAACTTTTTGGAGGTGATAATTATGTTAGCAAAAAAGGTAGCCTTATGTTTGATTCTTAACTTATTGTGGTCAAGCATTGCTTTTGCAAAGTACCCAGTGCTTATTCTTCCAGGAATTAATAGCACTTCACAAGATATGAAGGATGGATGTTTAGTAACCACATTGAAAAATGCGGGGATAGATGTATTTACTATGGCGGATGTAGGTAAAGAGTTTTTGAATCGTGGACAGGGATTGATTCAAGAAGATGTGAAATTACTTAAGCAGGCAATTGATGAAGTAAAGAGACGAACAGGGAGTGATAAGGTGGATATAGTCGCTTACTCAAGAGGTGGACTGGTTGCTGAACTTTATACTATGATGTATGGAAATCAATACCAATCTACAATGGAGTATACATATTATCCTGCTGGAGTTAAAAGAGAAGAAAGATTTAAAAAAACTAAGACCATCTCCAACATCCCCCGCTATGGCAACGACATCAATCAAATCATCATGCTGGGCGCACCAAATAAGGGGAGTTTTGGGGCAAATGTGGCGTATAGTCTACCTTGGTTGGCTAACTTGGTTGATGAGATTGCTAATATATTTGGCCATGACCCGCCGGATGCTGATACTGTGGGAATGGAACAATTACGCACTTCGAATAACTTTATGACCTATTTCTGGCAAAAGGCACTAAATCCTGAAGTTCCTAAAGTCAAATACATTAATCTGGCTGAAGATAGGATAGATAATGGTGATGGAGTAGTATCTTTTGATTCTGCTAAAGGGGTAGAATTACATCAACAATTATTAGAAACTATCGCATTGAGTACCTTAAATATTCCATCTGTCCATCATACAAATTTATTCAAAGATGTAGGTGTCAAGAAGGAGATATTACAAGAAGAATTTGATGCTTACCCTATCACTGCCAATATCTCTATCTTAAGGGAATCTCCTGTCAGAGAAGGGGCAATATCTATCTCTATTACCTTATCCGAATCTTTATCTTCAGCACCAACACTATTTATTAAAGGTAACGGTGCTTTTTCTTCTCCACATCCAATATCTTTAGCCGGCTCGGGTAAGAACTTCTCTGTAATCTTGAATATTTCCAAAGGGACTGACGGCAGCGCAAGGCTTTATTTTGAGGAGAAAACACAAATGCAGGTAAAGATAGCCAGTGCTGATTGTAAAGAAGATATTATTGAAACTATTGAAGTACCAATATCAGGCTACCATTCCTTTTTAATTGACACCGAGGAGCCGGAGGTAACTGCTACTACCCCAGCAAATGGTGAGGTGATTATTGCTGAGGAGACACCCTGGACAGTCAATATCTCTGCTACGCTTTTTGACCCACCAGTTAACAGCTATGCCTCCGGGATTGATAATTCAACTATTGTATTGAATACTCCTCAAGGAACCTTTCATCAAGCATCAGCAGTGAATAATTTAGATTACGGTGAGTATTCTTGCTCAATTGAAGCAAAGGATAATGCCAATACACCAGGACATGACTTGAAAGGGTCTCCTTATCGCTGGAGTTTTGAGATTGTGCCACCTATCTTTGTATCTATCCATCCTGCCTGGCAGGATTTTACAGAGCCACATGAATCCCATACTCATTACATCACTATCACTAACAAGGCAAAGAATAAGTCTTTTACGGCTAATATTGAGATGAAACTGATTAGGGCATCAAAATGCCTTTCTATCACTCAATATCCTGCTTCTACCTTAGAATTACCTGCAAATAGCGAAAAATCAACCTCATTTGTAGTTACCTCAGGTGAGGAATTAATACCAGATGATAATTTGATTCATCAAATAAAGGTGTAAATAAGGAATGAGGGGAAAAATGAGAAATTGAATTTGACAAATGTTAAAAAATGTAGTATAGTTAAAAAAACAAAGTTGAAAATTTTAGGAGGTGTTTGAAAGATGTTTAAAGTAAAAAAAGTATTAGGGTTTTTAGTGGTTTTAAGTATGGTGATTGGGGGAGGTACAGTGTTACAAGCTATGGGTGGGGAACCAGCTAAAGAAA
>JBFLYA010000042.1:0-6294 GCA_040757115.1 bacterium
AGTAAATTTCGTGTCTTCACACTATTTCTACTATCGGCAAAAGACCTTTCTTTATTTAGCTAATTCGTGCCAAAAACTTCTATCATATTGAGTCCTATCCAAAAACTTGAACATCGAGTAATAGCAATAGCGTTTATCTTTACCTTGATGGAAAATCTTCGTAACTATCTCTTTCAAAGATACACCGGTGTAATGCTCAAAAAGATAGATGGGAAATTCAAAGCATTCAACGAGTATATCAAAATAAATCCCGAGTTAGAGAAACGACTACAACAAAAGAATCTGCAGTATGAGAATAGTCCTAATAGGATTGTCTTACTTGAGATTTTAAAATGGAAGAATGAAGAGATTAAAGACGATTCTCTTACAAATATCCTGAAATTTATTGAAGACCTGGAAAGGGAAAAAGAGACTTCTAATTATGGCAAAATCTCTCTGTCAGATTTAAGGAACAATGGACCTCTTGCTCATGGAACTAAGGGTATATCAGAACAACTGCTAAAAGAGATTTATCCACCTTACGGAAAGGATGGATTATTTAATGATACCAAAACCTTCTTGATAAAGATTTGTGATTTTAAAGGGGAGTGGCATAATCCTTATGATATGATAAATCAGAAAATAATTGAATTGATGGAGCAACAGTAACGGATAAAAAATGGCAGGAGACAAAATAATTAGTTCATCCCTTTGGCATAAACTTATTTCTGAAGATAACCTCTACTCTGCCTGGCTTAAGGTAGCCGGGAATATGGGCGCAGGAGGAATAGATAGGGTTAGTATAGAGGATTTTCAACTAAATCTCCATGAAAATCTTGAGATTATCAAAACCCTGCTTGAGAAACAAGGGTATAACTTCTTACCCTTAATTAGGTTTGAAATAGATAAACCTTCCGGTGGTAAACGACCTTTAGGCATACCCGCGGTAAGGGATAGAATTGTTGAACAGGCTTTACTGATGGTGCTTCAACCAGTATTTGATAAAGATTTCCTCAATTGCAGTTATGCCTATAGACCAGGTAAATCTCCACATAAGGCGCTAAATAGGGTTGAGCAGTATCTAAAAAATGGCAATCATTGGATGGTAGATGCAGATATTGACTCGTTCTTCGAGACTATTGACCATAATCTGTTGATAAAATTTATTGAGCAGAAGATAAGTGATTTTAGAATAATTGAGCTTATAAAAAGGCTACTTACAAAAACAGGAGAGATAGAAGATAAAGGCATATCTCAAGGGGCAGTCATCTCACCATTATTGGCTAACATCTATCTTCATCAATTTGACTTAAAGATTACTGGATATGGATATAGGTTAGTAAGATATGCTGATGATTTCTTAATTCTATGTAAATCTAAGAATGAAGCAGAAGAAGCCTTTAATCTGGCGGCTCGCACTTTGGAGGAATTGCATCTAAGAATTAATGAGGCAAAGACAAAGATACATAATTTGGAGGATGGATTTATATTCCTGGGATACCAATTTAGCCCAAAAGGGAAAAGTCCTTCCCCAAAAGCAGTGGAAAGACTCAAAAATAAGATTAAAACGGAGGCTAATCAATTGAATCCATCAAAGGAACGATTGAGGAGTATTATTTGTGGTTGGAGAGGCTACTTTAAACTTGACCCAGAAAGAGATACGGATTTGATAAAGGCACTTGAGGAAATTTTAAACACAGAACCACAATCTATCCCTGCTCATTTAGCTCTCGCCGCTTGTGCTATAGAGGCTGGAGATATTAAAAAGGCTTATGAAATTGCCTCAAATAGAACAAAGTTGCCAGCTTCAGATGCCCCTGAAACTCATTATCAATGGGGTGTGGTTTATGATGAATTAGATAAGCCTGAGGAAGCCGCTGAAGAGTTCTTTAATACCCTGAAACTCAATCCACAACATAAAGATGCCTTTTATAGCTTAGGCTTACTTTATCTTAACCAGAAAAAGGTTGATAAATCTATTCGCTACTTTCAAAAGGCAATTCAGATTGACCCTGAGTTTGCCCTCTCCTATTATGGGCTTGGGTCAGCATTGGAACAATGGGGACTTCGTGGAGCTTCTGCAAAGGCATTTAAAAAGGCTTTTGAACTCAATCCAGAACTTAAAGAAAGTAGATGCATTAAAGAAGTAGAAAAAGGTAAAGAAAAACTACCATACAACGGATTGGATTTTAGCCTATTTTTAAATCTGTTTATGGGCAGAGAAGGGGTTTATGCTAAACAATGGGTTGATAGTGGTGGTAAAACAGGATATTTACCCGTAAGAAGTCCTTTAGGCGAAAAGGAAATTAAAGCACATTTATCTGGCGAGCAAACTATAGGAATGTATCTTATAAGAGCAGATAATACTGTCAAGGTAATGGTGATAGATATTGATGTAAATAAAAAGATGATACTCAAGTATAGCCTCGATGAGGAAATGATGAAAACATTTGATAAAAAGACACAGGAAGATGCTAATAAAATTAGTAGTTTTTGTAATGAATTGGGAATCAATGCCTATATTGAGGATAGTGGTTATAAAGGGAGACATTGCTGGTTTTTCTTTAAACAGCCTCTACGGGCTTCAGAGGTAAGGGAACTTGGGATGATTATTATGAAGAAGGTTGGTGAACCCGCAGAGGGTATTCATCGAGAACTCTTTCCTATACAAAATATGGTTTCTTCAGATGGCTTAGGTTGTCTGATTAAACTCCCATTAGGGAAACACAGGGTAACCCAAAAGCGTGCTCTATTTGTAGATTATAAGGGTATCCCTTATTCAGACCAGGCAGAATTTATAAAGGGAATAAAGTTGATAACCAACGAGGATATTAAACAGGCTATTGAAAGATTACATCTCGAAGTTCAACAAAAAGAAGAGATTTTAAAAGAGGAACCCCAAGATGAATCCATTCAGAAGGTCATTCAAGGATGTAATGTATTGAGATTTCTGGTTAATAAGGCAAAAGAAACAAAAGACCTTAATCACTACGAAAGATTAGTGCTACTTTATTCCCTGGGACATTTAGGTGATGAAGGCAAAAGATACATCCATTATGTTATGAGTCATTGCTTAAATTATAGTTTTCATATCACCCAGCGGTGGTGTAACCGACTTCAGTATTCTCCTATAAGTTGTCCCAAAATTAGAGACTGGTTATCTAATATTACGCCAGCCATAGGTTGTTACTGTGAATTTAAATTACCAGAAGGCGGCTATCCCTCACCAGTTCTTTACGCTAATCCCAATGCTACAAAACAAATGGGGATGAAAAAAGACGCTATAGTTAGTCAACATCAACCAGTTTATATTAAAGAAGAAAAACCAACAGCACTGGCAGAAGGAGAATCTATTGATGAGATAGTGAAAAGATATATTGAGCTTAAAAAACACAAAAGAACAATTGAATTAGACCTGCAAAAACAAGAGCATAGACTTAATTCGCTATTTGATACAAAAAAGACTGATTCTATCTTGACTGAATTTGGTGTATTAAATAGAATAAACCAGGAAGACAAAACTATTTGGATGATTGAGATTTAAAATGGCTACCTTATATTTAACCGAACAAGGTTCTGTAGTAAAGAAAAAGTCACGACGATTGGTAGTGGCTAAAAAAGAGGAGATTTTGGCAGAAGTTCCTACCTTCAATCTCGAAAGGGTAATTATCTATGGGAATGTCCAGATTACTACGCAGACATTAAACTTCCTTTTAGAATCAGGGATTGAAACAAGTTTTATGTCAACTCATGGGAAATTCCATGGCAGGCTTGCACCTATGGAATCAAAGAATATTCTATTACGAATTGCTCAGTATGAGCGATACTTAGATGAAGAGTTTCAAGTAAATCATAGCAAGAGAATAGTAGAGGCAAAGATAAAGAATGGGAGGACAATTATTCAGCGGTATATATCTAATCATCCAGAAGTAGATTTTGGAAATGTGGTTGAGGAACTTGCTCAGTCCTTAAAAAGTCTTCAAAACAAAGAAAGGGTTTCAACTATATTAGGCGTAGAGGGACAATCTACCGCTAACTATTTTCAAGCCTTTGGGAAAATGTTTAGAGGAGATCTAAAGTTTGCGGGGCGATGCCGGCGTCCCCCTAAGGACCCCATTAATGCCCTATTAAGTTTTGGTTATATGCTGATTACTAATGAAATATTATCCATCCTTTGCGCTATAGGTTTTGACCCTTATATTGGGTATCTTCATGGCATTGATTATGGTCGGCCATCACTTGCCCTGGATTTGGTTGAAGAATTTAGACATCCAGTAGTTGATAGATTTACCCTGAATTTGATTAATAACCATATCCTCTCTGAGGATGATTTTGAAAATAAGGGAGAGGAAGGAATCTATTTGAAAAAAGAAGCTCTGACAAAATATTTTGCTCAATATGAACAGATGATAACTCATTCATTTACAGATTTTTCTTCAAATGAAAAGATAAATTATAGACTCTTATTTAAAAATCAGGCTTATAAATTGGCTAAAACTATTCAGACAAAAGAACCTTATCAACCTTTTTTAGTGAGATAAAAAGATGTTTATAGTTGTTTCTTATGATGTCAGGAATGATAAAAAAAGGAATAAGATTGCTAATCTTATGGAAGATTATGGGACAAGAGTCCAATATAGCGTCTTTGAATGCCATTTAAATCAAAAAGTATTTGACAGGATGGTAAAGGATGTGTTAAAATATCTTCAGATTGAGAAAGATAGTCTGCGAATCTATAAGATTTGTGAAGATTGTATTTCAAGGATAGAGGTTTACGGCGTGGGCAGAGTAACAGAAGATGAAGAAGTAATTATTATTTAAAAACTGAGAATGGGGTTAGTGAAAAAATTGGTCCACCGAGAGGAACCTTGAAAAATAAGGGGAAATTGAGGTAAGTGGTGTTAAAAACAAGCAAAAATTTGTTTGATTGGAGGTAATTTTTTAATGAAAAAAAGGAGGTTATCGGAAAGTGGGTTATAAGTCTAATAGTATCAAGGGCAAAAACACACCGCAGTAGGAAAATAAGACCTGATGAATAAGGGATTGCGACTAATGATAAATTATCGTAGATGGAGGCTTCAAAAAGTAGGAAAATAAGACCTGATGAATAAGGGATTGCGACATAAGTAAGAAAATTATCAACATCTTGACTATATTTCGTAGGAAAATAAGACCTGATGAATAAGGGATTGCGACTTATCAATAGTAACAGTAGCTGCGGGTGGTGAAACTGATGTAGGAAAATAAGACCTGATGAATAAGGGATTGCGACATACCTAAATCCAGGTTTATAGCCTGGAGCTTTTTATAAGTAGGAAAATAAGACCTGATGAATAAGGGATTGCGACATAATTCTAATATATGCTCCATTTTTATACCTTCCATTTTTAGTAGGAAAATAAGACCTGATGAATAAGGGATTGCGACTGTTATAAATGCTATCCAAGAAAAGTTCGGAAGTCAAGCGTAGGAAAATAAGACCTGATGAATAAGGGATTGCGACTGTGGCACGGGAGGATGAAGAATCGTGTCACGGTCTGTAGGAAAATAAGACCTGATGAATAAGGGATTGCGACGTTGACCTCGACCAAAAAAAATAGCCCTCATTTGTTAGTAGGAAAATAAGACCTGATGAATAAGGGATTGCGACACTCCCGAAATGCCTGCTACCGCTATTTTTCTCATACTGTAGGAAAATAAGACCTGATGAATAAGGGATTGCGACAATACCATCGCAATTCTAAATTTTTTCATTTTACTTGTAGGAAAATAAGACCTGATGAATAAGGGATTGCGACACATAAAGGAGCACTACAGGACATTCTACTTTTGCGTAGGAAAATAAGACCTGATGAATAAGGGATTGCGACAAATGGTTGCGGTCCCGTAGATTTTCTTATCCGAGGTGTAGGAAAATAAGACCTGATGAATAAGGGATTGCGACATTTTTTGTCATCCATTCTTTAATTCGAGCAATTTTTTCGTAGGAAAATAAGACCTGATGAATAAGGGATTGCGACTTCTTCTATTTCTTGTTCTAATCCATATATATTCAGTAGGAAAATAAGACCTGATGAATAAGGGATTGCGACCTCCGTCTGCCGAACCAGATGAATTACTATTTCTTGAGTAGGAAAATAAGACCTGATGAATAAGGGATTGCGACGATATGAAGAATGGTCGTTTAGAGTAACTTCTCCTTGGTAGGAAAATAAGACCTGATGAATAAGGGATTGCGACGTAAAAATCTGTCTTCATTATTTATTAACCTCTTGATGTAGGAAAATAAGACCTGATGAATAAGGGATTGCGACA
>JBFLYA010000042.1:6394-23235 GCA_040757115.1 bacterium
AGTAACTTCTCCTTGGTAGGAAAATAAGACCTGATGAATAAGGGATTGCGACGTAAAAATCTGTCTTCATTATTTATTAACCTCTTGATGTAGGAAAATAAGACCTGATGAATAAGGGATTGCGACATTTTAATTCTCCTATATGTCCTCAATTTCATTTCTTGTAGGAAAATAAGACCTGATGAATAAGGGATTGCGACAATTAAAGAGAGGATTCGCTGCGAATCGGTTTCTCCGTAGGAAAATAAGACCTGATGAATAAGGGATTGCGACTCTATATAATAGATGATAAGAAAAAATTTTTTTATTTGTAGGAAAATAAGACCTGATGAATAAGGGATTGCGACGAAGAAAACGGGGCTCGGGACTCGGGACTCGGGACTCGGGGAAAAAGGAGGGTGAAATGAAAGATTATAAGGAGTTAGAAGTATGGCAGAAAGCTACTGATTTAGTAGTAGAAATATACAAGGAAACGAAATCTTTTCCTCAAGAGGAAAGGTATGGATTAACCTCACAGATGCAAAGGGCAGCCATTTCAGTTTCAGCAAATATAGCTGAAGGGTGGGCTCGAGGCTCAACGAGAGAATATATTCAATTTTTGATGATAGCCAGAGGTTCTCTGATGGAATTAGAAACACATCTGATTATCTCTAAAAGATTAAGTTACATTCAACCTCAGGTTTTAGAGGGGATGGAAAAAAGGATAGTGAGTATTTGTATGATGTTGAATCGTTTGATTCAAAGTCTCAAGAAACATTAATTTCTCTTCCCGAGCCCCGAACTTAACGACCTGATGAATAAGGGATTGCGAGAAAGAAAACGGGACTCGGGGTCCGGGACTCGGGACTCGGGGGAAATTCCCCGTGCCCCGAGCCCCGCGTCCCGTGTCCCGAACTTAACGACCTGATGAATAGGGGATTGCGACAAGAAAAACAAAAATGAAAATTTTTCGACCTGTGCAGGTAGAAAATTAAGGAAGCAGATTTTTAATAGTAAGCGGGTGGATTTAGTAAGCGGATTTAACGGATTTAGCGGAAAAAGAAATAAAAAAAAATCCGCTCAATCCGTTTAATCCGCTTACAATAAAAAAATGTAATCTGTTTAATCAGCTTACAAAAAAATTCGACCTGTGAAATAGAAATATTTGTGTAAGAAGGGGGATAAGGGGATAAAGGAGATATGGAGATATCAGAGCTAAAGAAAAGGCAGATTTTAGAAAAGTGGAATTAGAATAATATCCCCTTATCTCCTTAATCTTCCTATCTCCTTTTCGGACACCAAGTAGTGGAGTATAATTTTGTTTTCCCATGTCGATTTTTTTTATTCTGAGATAAACATTTTACTTGCAAATTTTTAATTTATATGTTATTATTAATCAGATGACTAAATAGTTACATTAAATGTAACTATTCACCACGAAGGGTACGGAGAGCACGAAGTGAAATTTGATGAATTATCGAATAGAGTCATTGGATGCGCTATAGCGGTGCATCGAACTCTTGGACCAGGTTTGCTTGACACCGTGAAGAGTGATAATTCACAATTGACAATTCACCATTCACCATTATTAAGGAAATTTAGGGAAAAAATTGTGAATGGTGAATAGTTACCATTAAATCAATGTCCCCATCGACTAGAGGCCCAGGTCACCACCCTTTCAAGGTGGCAGCGGGGGTTCGAATCCCCCTGGGGACACCAGTTTTATCTTAAGGTAAAAATGAAATGATTAAGGTTAAACGAGCATTAATTAGTGTTGCAGATAAACAAGGATTACTTAATCTGGCAAATTACCTGGTCCAGATAAATGTTGAGATTATTTCCACAGGTGGCACTTCTAAAACCCTGCAAGAGGCAGGAATACCTGTTATTCCTGTTTCAGCAATAACTAATTTCCCGGAGATGTTAGATGGAAGGGTAAAAACATTACATCCTAATATCCATGCAGGAATTTTAGCTCAACGCACATCAGAACATCTTAAACAACTTGAAGAACACAATATTAAACCAATTGACTTAGTTATTATTAATCTTTATCCCTTTGCCAAAACCATTGCTAAACCCAATGTTACCTTAGAAGAAGCCATTGAAAATATTGATATTGGCGGTCCAACGATGATTCGTGCTGCGGCTAAAAATTATAATTATGTCGGCGTAATCACCTCTCCTGAAAGATATGAAGATGTTCTTATGGAACTTAAGAAAAATGATGGTTGTTTATCATTAGAATTAAGTTATAAATTAGCCTGTGAGGCATTTGCTCACACCGCTCAATATGATGCCATTATCCATCAATATTTAGAAAAAGATTTATTCCCTCAAACCTTAAATTTAACTTATCAAAAGGCACAATCCTTAAGATATGGTGAAAATCCTCATCAGCAAGCCGCATTCTATAGAAATCCACAAAACACTATCCCGGGAGTCAGTAATGCAAAACAACTGCACGGCAAAGAACTCTCTTACAATAATCTCTTAGACCTTGATTCGGCATTAGAATTGGTCAAGGAATTTGAAGAAGATTTTGCCTGTGTTATCGTCAAACATAATAATCCTTGTGGAGTAGCGGTAACAGATAATCAACTCACAGCATATCAACTTGCTTATGAAACAGATTCAACATCTGCTTTTGGGGGAATAATTAGTTTTAATCAAGGTGTAGAAAAAGATACCGCAGAAGAATTGGTTAAAACATTTATTGAGGCAATTATTGCCCCTGGATTTACGAAAGAGGCACTTGAAATCCTTAAAACAAAAAAGGACTTGAGGCTTTTGGAAGTAGCTCCCTGGCAAAGAAATCCCTCATATCCACTTCACTTAAGAAGTGTTGTTGGTGGATTACTTATCCAGGAGTCTGATGTCCAAAAAATCACAGCTCAAGATTTTAAAGTAGTCAGTAGACGACAACCTACACCACAAGAAATAAAGGCAATGCTTTTTGGTTGGAAGGTAGTAAAGCATATCAAATCTAATGCTATCGTTTTATGCAAAGGAGATAGAACTCTGAGTATAGGTGCAGGTCAAATGTCAAGAGTAGATTCGGTGAAAATTGCTATTAATAAAGCAGGAAGTAACGCCTTTGGAAGTATTATGGCTTCAGATGCCTTTTTTCCTTTTAGAGATGGAATTGACCTATCTGATAGAGCGGGTGTTAGAGCCGTAATTCAACCCGGCGGCTCCATTAGAGACGAAGAAATAATCAAGGCAATAGATGAATATGGTATGGCAATGGTATTTACTGGTGTGAGACATTTTAGACATTAGATTATTAGTTTCCTTATCCCCTTTATTTCCCTTTTCTGATTTTAAGCACTAAGCAAAGGAGGTGATAAAAAAAGTATGTAAGAGTTCAGATAGGATAAATAGGGCTTCACGAAATTATAAACTAAGTAATCGGTTAAATGGTAACTGGTAACTAATTACCATTCACCAGTTACCAATTACCAGAAATAAGGAGAAAGGGAGAAGATGGAGAAGTGGAGAAAAGAAGAGTTAAGTGATAGGATTATTAATGCCTGTATTAATGTCCATAAAAAGTTAGTCTCGTGTTGAACAAATAACGCACGGAATTTGATTCTGGTAACTGGTGATTGGTAACTGGTAATTAAATACCGTTCGGCTGAGCTCAGGACGAAACTATTTAACCAATTACCAGTTACCAATTATCCGTTTGCAGGTTACGAAACCTGATGATGCCCCGTGCAAAACTTACTCAACACGACATCAGGATTGATGTCCGAAGGGTGGAGCAAGAAAAAGTTTGAGCCAATTCTCCCTTTTCCCCATTTCTCCTTGTTTACACTTCTAATGTATAGCCCTGAACGGTTACAAAAATATTTTCAATAGGACTTCACGAAATTAAAAGCAAGTAACTGGTAAATGGCAACTAATTACCATTCACCAATTACCAATTACCAAATAAAAGGAGGATAAAAAAATGTTAAAAAGAATAAGTATCTTTTTAGGAGTAGTGATTTTAAGCGGGTTTATTGGGATAGCAAATTTAGAGGCACAAGATTATGGAATCGATATCTCCACAAATCAATCGGGTTATACCTCAGGGGATACCTTGATAGAAAGTGCCCATCTATGGAACTCAACTTTAGAAAATAAAGTTGTAGATATAAAAAATTGGGTTAGTTGTCCTTCACCAGTGGGATTAATCTCAATTCATAACATTCCGGGGTTTTCATTACCCGCTGGGTTTGATTTCACCGGGGATGTATTTTCCTATGTATTTGGAGGTTCTGAGCCAGAAGGAACATACAGTCTGGGAGCAAGATTAATTCATTCTGTTACTGGTGATATTTTAAGTCAGGATTTTGCCCCATTTAGTTTTGGCCCTGTTGCTATGAAGGAATGGACCTATCTGGTCTATATTGCGGCGGATAATAATTTAGAAGATGCAGGGATTGATGATTTTCTTGAAATGGCAACAGTTGGCTCGAGTGATGATGTAAATATAGTTGTTCAGTTTGACCGTATTTCCGGGTATGATACAAGTTATGAAGATTGGAAAACTACAAAGAGATTTTTAATTACGCCGGGTATGACGCCGACACCAGCAAATGCTTTAATGGACATAGGTGAGGCAAATATGGGCGATATGCAGGTATTAAAAGACTTTGTGGAATGGGGAATGACCAATTATCCTGCAAATAAATATGCCCTTGTGCTCTGGAATCACGGCAGTGGCATATTGCCAAAATTGGGAGAACAAGCAGTCAGAGGTGTATGCTGGGATGATACAAATGGTGGTTATTTAACGATGGATGAGGTAGAAACAGCACTCTCTGGCAAAATGATGAATTTCTTAGGTTATGATGCGTGTTTGATGGCGATGATTGAGGTTGCTTATGAACCTAAAGTCTCATCAGAGATAATGGTGGGTTCGGAAGAAACCGAGCCATGGGATGGTTGGCCATATGACCCAATTCTGGCACAACTGGTTGTTAATCCGGGTATGGATGCCGCTTTCTTAGGTTCAATTACGGTAAGAGAGTATATTAATTCTTATGCAGGGGATCCTTATGTAACATTATCTGCGATCCAGACTACAGCCGCTCTGGATAATTTAGCCACTGCGGTAAGTAACCTGGCAGATGCGATGGTTGCCTGCGGACAATGGACTAACATTAAAGCCGCTCGCTTAGCCGCAGAAGACTTTGGAACTGGCGTTGACCTCTATGATTTTGCCGAAGAGATTTACTATCGAGTTACAGACCCTACGGTTCAAAGTGCCGCAATAGCGGTAGGAAATGCGATTAATAATGCGGTCATTGCCGAAGCACATTACTCAGGTCATCCAGGTGCCCATGGGATAGTTATATATTTCCCAACCACCGGTCCTTCAGCAAGTTATCTTTCGACTAACTTTGCAATTAATACAACCTGGGATGAATTTTTAGCTGAATACGCAACCCATTAATCAATACAAAGTAAAAATGTAACCGTTTAGGTAATCCTTTACCGCAGAGACGCAGAGAAACAGAGAGGAAAATATCTTTTTTTCGTGTTTATCGCGTTCTTCGGTGTTTAAAAAGGCTTAAAAACAGTTAGTCAAAAGTAAGTATTAAAAGATTAATAAACAACGAAAGCCTCGAGAGGCACACAAAAAAAGGAAATTTCTGTCTCTGGTGAATAGATTTTAATTTTTTCTCTGCGTCTCTGTGTCTCTGCGGTGAACAGTTACCCATCTCCTTTCTTACGCTTAAGAAAGACTTCTCTAAAATCCTACTTCTTCCCATTCCTGAGATAGAGTTATTATTTACTTAAGGAGTAAAAAATAAATCATGAGGTATCATTTTGTCGGTATTGGTGGAAGTGGAATGAGTGCCTTAGCCCAAATACTTTCCGACGCTAATGTCTCAGGCTCGGATAGATATTATGATTCAGGCATTAATACCGAACTTTTTGATAAACTTAAAACTGCAGGAATCTCTGTATTTAAACAAGATGGTTCTGGAATTAAA
The DNA here is from genome assembly GCA_040757115.1 of bacterium. NCBI lineage: Bacteria > bacterium. The sequence goes on from JBFLYA010000042.1 coordinate 12,364, forward strand.
GAAGATGTTAATAAAGTCATAGTCTCTACCGCTATTGAAGATGACAATCCTGATATTAAAAAAGCCAGAGAGAAAAATATACCTGTTATGAGGCGGGCAGAACTATTAGCTGAGATTTTCAATGCCAGTAAGGTAGGAATTGCCGTTACCGGCACAAGTGGGAAAACAACTACTACGGCAATGATTGGCTTTATCCTGCATCAACTTGGGTTAGCACCAACGATTATCAACGGCGGGATAATGAAAGATTTCAACAATAATTGTTTGAAAGGTAATTCAGAATTAATGGTCATCGAGGCAGATGAAAGCGATGGTTCTTGTGGTTTATATAAACCAACTATTGGCGTGGTGACAAATATTCACCTTGACCATAAATCCTTAGATGAACTGGAAGTTATTTTCTCCAAATTTGCCACAAATGTTAAAGAAACGCTTATTTTAAATGCAGATTGTCATCCAGATTTAAAATCAAAAACGAGTTTTGGCATTGAAAAAAAGGCAACCATTCATCCAACAAAATTAAAATTATACCCACAAAAATCTCATTTCTCCCTTGAAAATACCCAATATATCCTTCCCTTACCGGGAATTCATAATGTTTATAATGCTTTAGCGGCTATTGCCGTGGTTAAGACTTTAGGTTTTAGCAACAAAGAAATAAGTGAAGCGTTGGGTAAGTTTAAAGGGATAAAAAGGCGATTTGAGATAGTCGGCAAAAAAAAGGGAATTACGGTCATAGATGATTATGCCCATAATCCGGACAAGATTAAAGCCACACTTATTACCCTTAAAGGACAGTTCCCAAAAGTTATCGTTATTTTCCAACCACATGGTTTTGGTCCAACTCGATTATTAAAACAAGGATTTATCCAGGTATTTAAAGAAGAATTAAGACCACAGGATATTTTATATATGCCAGAGATTTACTATGTCGGCGGCACAGTGACAAAGGATATTTCTTCAAATGACATTATTATCGCTTTGCAAAAAGAGGGTTTACAGGCAATCTATTGCCCGGAGCGAAGAAAGATAATTCCTCAGGTTATTGAAAAGGTTTCATCTGGCGATGCGGTAATCATTATGGGAGCACGGGATGATACCTTATCTAAATTTTGCCTGGATATTTTAGCGGAATTATAGCAGTTATAGTGGTTATTAGTCAAAATCTCTATGAGAACTTTTTGTTAATAACTACTATACTTTCTCTTCAGGATACCCATCGTGTATTTCTCCGACTATTTCTTCTAATAAATCCTCCATAGTGACTATTCCAACTATTTTTTTAGATTCATCTTTGACAATAGCCAGTTGGAGATGCCTTTTCTGAAATTCTTTAAGCAGGTCGTTGATTTTTTTAGAAGGCAAGACAAAATAAGCCGGTTTAATTAATTTTTGCCAGTTAGTCTGATTTTTAAGGCTGATTAGAAAGTCTTTAACATGAAGGATGCCGATAATTTCTTCTCCTTTATAAACAGGCATTCTCGAATGGCCTTCTTTAATCATCAAGGATAAGATTTTATCTGTGGAGTCTTCGTCTATTTTCACACAAACCATCTTATTTTGTGGCGTCATTACTTCCTCTACCTTATGGTCACCAAATTCAAAGATAGAATGAATTAGTTTTTGTTCATGTGCCTTTAACACCCCTTCTCTTGCCCCAATGTCAACTATTGTTCTAATTTCTTCCTCAGTCAACTCCTTGTCTTTAATAAAAAATTTATGTTTTTCTATTAACAGAATGATTAAATGAGTTAGCCAGGATAAGACTATTTTCAATGGAGCTAAGAGGATGGAGAAATACCGCAGAGGATATGTAACCCAGGGGGCAATTTGAGAGGATTTTGTAGCGCCAAGTGTAATTGGGACAATCTCACCAAAAAATAAAATTAAAATTGTCATCACAAAAATAGCCAATCCGGTGGCTATTACCTCGTTAATGCCAATTTTCCCACATAAATTAATGGCGATAAATGTCGCTATGGATGAGGCAGTAATATTAACCAGAGTAGTTCCGATTAGAAGGGTTGTCAGAAGTTCTTTGGGATTTTCTAATAACCTTGAAATTCTCTTTTGTGCCCTATCACTTAGCTGTTTTATTTTTAACTTTGATAGAGCAAAAAGAGCCGCCTCTGCCCCGGAAAAAAAAGCGGATAAACATAAGAGTATCCCTATACAAATCAGGAATAAGATTAAATTATCCAAAAATTATCCCACCCCACAGATTACAAAGATTAAAAGTGTAATTAATCCGCCAACTAAAGCACCAATAACTACTTCTTGCAAGGAATGAATTCCTGTTTTCCATCTAGTGTGACAGAGTAAAATCGCAACAATCAGCACCAGTAAAGAAATAAATATATTTCTACTAACAAATGTAACAATTACCCAGATACAAAAGCTAACCGCACTATGACCTGAAGGCATTCCACCTCTCAAAAAAGTTCCTTTGCCAACACAGGCTTTAATTGCAACCACCGCGATTAAGACTAAAGATAAACTGACAAAGGACAGATGTATGGGATTATATTCTGTTCTTATTACCACTGGAGAAGGAAGATGTATTCGATTGTATAAGATTAAATAACCAATAGATAAAGCAATTATCGAGGCAATCAATACTGCTCCGGCACCAATATCTTTAGCCGTGCCTGCGACTTTATGATGGGTATCAATAATTAAATCAACAATGGATTCTATTGCGGTATTGAGCATTTCACTAATTAACACTAAACCAATGGCAAAAAAGATTGCCACTAATTCAATTCGAGTTAAATCTAAGAATAAACTTGCCAGTAAAACAAGCACCATTACGGAGACATGCAATTGCATATTGCGTTGTGTCTTTAATCCATGAATAATGCCTGATATGGCAAAATTAAAGCTATCGGATAAGCCTTTAAATAGTTTCATTTTTTTATCTCGCCCTATTTTGATAATTGGTAAATGGTAATTAAATATCGGTAACCGTTCAGGCTATATATCAAAAGTGTAAGAAAGGGGATAAGGAGATAAGAGTGATATGGAGATAAGATAATAGAAATAGATTGAAATTTATAGAAATAGGTAGAAATTGATTGTGGAAAACAACAAATTTCCATAAATTTCTATTAGTTTCTATTAATTTCAATTTTTTTAATAATATCTCCCTATCTCCTTAATCTCCACATCTCCTTTTGTTACACCACCTGAACGCTTACAAAAAAAGGAAATTTCTGTCTCTGGTGAATAGATTTTAATTTTTTCTCTGCGTCTCTGTGGCATCTTGCGGTGAACGGTTACGCCATTTTAACCAATTACCAATTATCCGTTTGCTGTAACCAATTTAAGTATTTCTTCCATTCTCACAACCATTGGTTCTTCTGGTAAATTCTGCGGGCTATGGTCATAGCCTAAAATATGCAATATCCCATGAATTAAAAGGATAGTCAGTTCTTTTTCAAAACTATGTTTATATTCCTTTGCCTGGCGCAAAACGGCATCCAGAGAGATAATAATTTCACCTAATAAGAGCCTATCCAAAAAGTTGATGCTTCCATTAATTTTTCCATAGCCAAAGGCTAAAACATCTGTTGGTTTATCTATCCGGCGGTATTCTTTATTTAACCTTTGAAGCAGTTCATCATCTCCTAAGACAATACTTACCTCGCCATTTGAGATGCCTTCATATTTCAGGGCAGTTTTAACTATCTGTTTAATCCAATTTGCCTTGAACTTCTTGTTTATCTTGTTGAGAATTGACACCTTTAACATCTTGAGTTTGCTCCGTAAATAGTGGAGATGGTTGTTGTTCCTTTTCTGGATATTCTACTCTGGCATGAAACAAGGTGATTAGAACCCTGGTGAATGCCTGGCTAATCTTATTTAAGTCTTTTAAAGTCAAGTCACATTCATCCAATTCGCCACTAATAAATCTATCATCAATGATTTTTTTAACCAATTTTTCAATTCGGGATGTTGTTGGTTTTATCAAAGTTCTGGAAGCGGCTTCGCAGGAATCAGCCAACATCACAATTGCCGCTTCTTTACTTTGAGGTTTTGGACCTAAATATGAGAATTCTGTCTCCTTAAATTCTTGTTCTTCGGTTGTCTCTTTTTCCCTTGCCTGATGATAAAAATAAGCCATAACCGATGAACCATGATGTTGTTGAATAATTTCGATAATTTCGTGCGGCAGACGATTTCGTTTAGCCACTTCAACACCGTCTTTGATATGGGAACGCAGGACTGAGGCAGAGAGTGTCGAACGCAGGACTTCATGGCGATTTCGTTCGAATTCTGTCTGGTTTTCTATAAAATACTCTGGTCTAATCATTTTACCAATATCGTGGTAGTAAGATGCGACTCGGGTTAATAAATAGTTAGCGCCAATAGCATTTGCTCCAGATTCAGCTATATTTCCGACTAAAAGGCTGTGGTGATAAGTTCCCGGGGCTTTCAATAGTAAATTTTTTAGAAGTGGGGCATTTAAGTCTGAGAGTTCAAATAAGGTAAAATTAGTGGCAATATTAAAAATACGCTCTAAATATAATAGTGACCCCATAGCAATAATAGTGGCGATAATTCCATTAGCTAAACTACCCAAAAGAAGATTTTGCTGGAGTAGTCCAAATGACTCCTGCCGAAACAGGCTATAACTAACAATGATTACACCCTGAGCAATTGCGGCGGCCACGCCAGCTCGAATAAGGTCACCCCTTAACTTTAATTGTGATGTTGTATAGACAGCGGCTAAACTACCAGCAACAAAAAGCAAGACAAATTCCATCCGCTCACCGACTAAAAGACCCACGCAGATATTTAAAATGACGGTGACAAATATCGCTATTTCCTGATTAAGTAAAACAGATAAAAGAATGGCAAAGGCACTCATTGGCATAAGGTGAAAAGGTAGATTAGTTGTTGAAATAACCTTAGCCAGGGCTATTGCCGTGATAATTATTAATCCAATCAGGCTTAAGTTTTTATTACGGATTAAAAGTTGGGATTGATATTTATAAAGGTAGATAAACGATAAGATTATCAATATGTATATCAATAAGATAAATCCTAAATTCCTTGTTGTTATCGCCGCACTGCGGTGTTTGGACAATTCGGCTAATTTCATCGCCGCATCCCTATCTACTTTCTCTCCTTCGCCAACAATCTTCTCCCCTTTACTTACCTTGCACCGGATAGGTTTCACGCCTTTAATTGCCTCTTTAGAGGCTTTTTTCGTCTCTTTTTCATTAAATTTTAAATTTAGCACAAGATAATTTTTAGCCAATTCAAATACCCCATCTTGAACTTTAGAAGAAGATATTCTCTTTGGATATAGTGGTGAAGATTCAGGTAAATCATTCAGGAAAAAGAAGTTTTCCGTTGTCTCAACTAATTTTTCTGATGTTCCATCTGTGGCAAGAATTCTTAATCTGATTCCAATAATAGTGTCTTTTGATAATTTATCTTTCGGGATATTGGTTATTCCATAGGTTAGCCAGGTTTTTAATAGTAAAGTTATATCTTCTTCTATTTCAGAAAGTTCTGGGTAATTTAGAATAGCCTTTAAATTTTTATCTGAAAGATTGATATTTGGGAATTTTTCTCTAAATTTTAAGCAGGTTTTTTCTAATTCAAACTTTTTTTCCTCCTTTATTTTTCTTGTTTCTTCAAATAAATTCTTTATTTTTGGAAGGACAGATGGGATAACTTTCAGGTCTAAGTTATAAACAGGATTAACCTTAGCCACAGCGGATTCCCTTGCCACTTTAGTCATAAAGGTATTCTCATATAAAAAGTCATAAGGGGCTTTAATAAGATTTGGACTGACTTCTGTTTCTTTAGGGTAGGGGGTGATAATTAAATTAGGGGTGATAAGTAGCGATAAAATGCCCAATATCAATATGATTAATAGAGTCCTGCCTGTTTTTTTACCTAAAAAAACTGATTTTAACAGGGGAATATATTTTGAAACCCTTTCTTGTTCAAATATTTTATGTCCCTTTCTTCGCATCTTCAAACTCCTCATAGGCTTTAATTATATCCGAGACAAGGCGATGTCTGACAACATCAGTTTTATCAAAATAAACAAAACTAATTCCCTCAATTGCGGACAAAATAGTTTGGATTTCAACTAAGCCGGAGATTGAAGTTGACGGCAGGTCTATCTGGGTAATATCTCCGGTAATCACTGCCTTAGAGTCAAAACCTAATCTTGTCAAAAACATCTTCATTTGCTCATGTGTTGTATTTTGTGCCTCATCTAAAATCACGAATGAGTCATTAAGAGTCCGTCCTCGCATAAAGGCTAATGGTGCGACTTCAATCACCCCTTCATTTAATAAATAATGGAATTTCTCTATCCCAATCATATCAAAAATGGCATCATACAAAGGTCTTAAGTATGGGTCAACTTTATCCAGCATATCCCCGGGTAGAAATCCTAATCTTTCTCCAGCCTCAATTGCTGGTCGAGTCAGGATAATTCTTGCCACCTCTTTTTTTAACAAACTTGAGACCGCCATCGCCACGGCTAAATATGTTTTACCCGTGCCCGCAGGACCTATGCCAAAAACAATATCATATTGTTGAATTGCCTCGATATACCTTCTTTGTCCCAATGTTTTTGGTCTAATTGGCTTTCCTCGTTCAGAGACATATATTGCCTCCTGAAAAACAGAGACAAGGTCTATATTTTTACTCTGGCTGAGCATTTTTAATGAATATTTTATCTCAGGTGTGCGGACAACATGGCCTGAGTGAAAGATTGATAACAGATCTTCCAATAGTTTCTTTATTGAATGAACATCTTTATTTTCTCCTTTAATGATTAATTCATTGCCTCTTGAGATGATTTTAGTTGTTGGAAATTCCTCCCGAATGAGGCGTAAATTCTCATCATTTCTACCTAAGATGTTCACTACTTCTTCATCATTGGCAAAGATAATTTTTTCTTCCATCGTCCCTCATTCTCTCACCTTCATTCCCTCTTTTAGTTTAAGACTTCCAGCAGAGAGAATTATCTTATCCTGCGGTGTGAGACCAAAGATTATCTCTGTTTGATTTTGATTAGTTATGCCTATGCGGACAACTCGTTTTGTGGCAACTCCATCTTTATAAAGATAGACAAAACTTTGCCTGCCTTCTTTAAATATTGCCTCAGAGTCTAAAAGAACAACATTCTCTTTATGCTCGGTTAATATTTTTACTTCTACCCGTTTTCCTAATTTTATTTCAGGTAGTTTTTTAGAGGTATCCAATTCAATTATAACTTTAGAACTTACTTCTTCAGGTTGAATAGACTTGACATATCCAGACAATTCTAAATCCTCAAGTTTAATGGACGCATCCTGACCTAACTTTACCCTTCTCGCATCAATACTTAAGAGATTGACAGATACCTGCAATTTCTCTAAGTCAACTATTTTCATTAAAACTTCATTTTGGAGAACATACTGCCCTGGTAAAACTCTTTTTTCTATAACTGTTCCTGAATGAGGGGCTAAATAAATTAAGTTATTTAGTTGTTCTTGAGCAAGTCTCAGGTTTTCAAGAGATATATTTTTTTCGACTAAAGCCTTTTTATACGCACTTTCACTATTTTTAACCTCGTCTTCTAATACCTCTTGTTTTCCATAAAGCCCTGTAGTTGTTATTAATAATTGTTCTGCCTGTATCAGTATCCTTTTTGTTAGGTCTAATTGTGATTGTGCCTCTTTAACCATTTTTTCTGCCTCCTGTTGATTAAAGATAATAAGTTCCTGTCCAGAGGTAACATTATTATTTTCCTCAACCAAAACTTTATCTACCACGCCCTTAGCCTTCGCACAAATTTCTGTTTTAAGTTGGGCATCTATAGTTCCGGTGGTTAAGAGGCAAGAATCTATTTTACTGATAGTTGGTGTAATTATTCTTACCTTTGGAAATTTTACTCCTCTAAAAATCACCAGACAAATTATCACGCAAGTAGCAATAAAAAACAGCCCGATAAGTTTTTTCATTATTTCCCCTTTTTACAGATTTTCAGACAGACAGATTCTAACTTCTCGCCTCTGTCTTTAGAAATGCCTCTTTAAACTTCTTCAGCGTTTCATTTGGGTCTTCGATAATGACTCGTGCCTTACCTACAATATCAATAAGTCCAATCTCATTTCTGTATCTTGGAATGATGTGAAGATGAAGATGTTCAATACTTGCTCCACTGACATAACCTATGTTATAACCAACATTAAATCCTGACGGAGAATAAAGTTTTTCGATAATATTTAATGTCATCGTTGTTAAATTATTAAGTTCTAATACCTGGTCATCGCTGAGTTGTCTTGGGTCGATTAGATGCTTTTTCGGGAAAATCATTAAATGTCCTGGATTATATGGATAGAGATTAAGCGAGATGATAAAATGCTTTGTGTGATAAATATCAAGTTTCGTTACCTTTGGGTTTCTTTTATTAATCGCACATAAGATACATTTTACCTTTGGTTTATTTCCTTTTACATAGGATAGTTTATCCGGGATAAATAGATGTGTTTCCATTTTTTTCTATTTAAGATTATACCATTTAAGACAAGAAAGTCAAGAAAAATTTAAGTAATTATTTACCCGGGTGAAGTGAGACAGACTTTTTTACACAATTTCTGCCATAATGTAACTATTCACCGCAGAGACGCGGAGACACAGAGAAAAAATTAAAATCTATTGGCTATACGCTTAATTCCATCTCTTAGAACAGAAACATTAAAATTGATCAATAAACCTATCCTTTTATTCATCATTTTTAGATAGGTTAAAAGTTGAGCTTCGTGAATCGGAAGTAGTTGCTCGACTGCTTTTAATTCTACGATAACTTTTTCTTCAACTAAAAGATCTATCCGGTATCCACAATCTAATTTAAATCCTTTTTTCTCTGTTCCTCTGCGTCTCTGCGGTGAATAGTTACGCCATAATTATAAAATTCTTGACAATTTAATTAATAATGTGATATAATAAATACTGAAGAGAATAATAATGATAAAGAGTAAATCAGCGTATTATAAGGTATTAAACTTAAATCCTATGGCTAATTTAGAGGAGATAAAGAAGGCTTATCGCCAATTAGCCAAGGTCTATCATCCTGATTTAAATCCAGGCAGGGAAAAGGTTGCTGAAGAGAAATTTAAAGAGATAGCCGAGGCGTATGATGTTTTAAAAAAGTCTGCACCATCTGAAGTAGGTATTCCTCGATATACAGCACCGCAACCTCCACCAACACAAGAAAAATATCCATTTGAGCAAGATGCTTTTACTAATTTTGCTTATTATCCAACAACCTCATACCGCGATATATTTATAAATGTCTTCCTGACATTTAATTTCTATTTAAGTCTGGGGATTTTGGTATCTGCACCTTTTTTACCTTTACCTGGTGCGGGAAGTGAAACAGTGTATTCATTGTGTGGCTCTTTAATCGTATTATATCTATTTTTTACCTATCAAGGATATTTTATTACCGGGTGGTTTTTTGGGATATTGGCATTATTGGGTTGGTTACCGGTGGTTCTGGGTGAGTGTTCGTGGAAGGTAGGAATCTTTGCCTCAGCCGCTCCACTTGGCGCGATATGTAGTGCAAGCATTACAGGCATACTTTATCTTTGCTTTAAACTTACTCAAGCGGCTATCGAGGGGGCTAAAAATGTCTACTTTTACCTCGCTTTACCAAAGAAATAAAGTAGTTATTCAGCCACGGATTAGCACGGAGAAAGAGCAGAGGGCAGAAGGCAGAGGGTAGAGGGCAGAAGGCAGAGGGCAGAGGACAACAGGAGGAAAAACCTTCAGCCTAATTACGGACACGGATACCGGACACGATTTACGAATTTTCAGTGTTTCATCTGTATCCATTTGTGGCTGAACAGTTACAGATAATTTTACATTTTGATATGTAATTTTTATATTTGCTTTTTGCATTTTTATCTTTGGAGGAAATTGATAAAAATAGAGGTTTTAAATACCCGCTTAAAAACTACAGTTTCCTATTTTTGCAGAACTCTACAACCTTAACAATAATGGAGGTGATGACCAATGCTATGTGATGTCTGTCAAAAAGAAGAAGCAACGATATTTTATAAAGAAATGGTTAATAATAAATATTCAGAAATGCACCTATGTGAAAAATGTGCCTATGAACAAGGGGTAAAAAAATTCCAACTCCCTTCGGCAATTACTAATCTCCTTTCGGCTCTAACTGAATTAAGTCCAGAGGCATTACCCAGGCAAATGGTAGAGAAAAAATGCCCGGGGTGTAATTCTACTTATTCAGATTTTCGTGAACGAGGAAAGTTAGGTTGTAGTCAGTGTTATCAAGCATTTAATGAACCATTAGCAGATATCTTACGAAAGATTCATGGCAATATTCAACACATTGGTAAATCACCACTTAAAGTCGCGGTAACACAAACACAAGATATGACTAAAATAAAAGAGATTGAGGCACTCCGTAAGGCGTTAGATGAGGCGGTTAAAAGAGAAGAATATGAAGAGGCGGCTAATTTACGAGATAAAATTAGAGATTTAGAAAAAGAAATAGCATCTTGATTATAGCAAGGAGAAACGGACATGAGCCAAGGCTCACAAAGGGCAATGAAAATGGGAGAAGGACAACCCCCTAACCCCCTTTATTAAGGGGGAATATGTGTTCTAAACCAGAGGATACGAGTCTGTGGATACTATACTAATTCGCTAATCTCTAATTCACTAATTCGCTATTTTCAGGGGAAACGGGCATGTTCACAGGAGTGGACACAAAGTCTTATGGTGAAATGTCAAGTAAAAAATTAAGTTTTTTTAAAAATATTTTTCTTGACTTATATCCCTAAAAAGGCACAAAAATAGTATGTTCGGATACAAGTGAATTTTTTAAAT
>JBFLYA010000043.1:0-6965 GCA_040757115.1 bacterium
CTCTCTTTGCTTTTTTAATTGACAGAGTGCAGAATTTATGGTAATATTGTAATAATATTTGGACGCAGATTTACAGGATTTTTAGGATTAAGGGAAAAAATATTTTTTTATCCTGGTAATCTGCCTTCCATAATTAGTTAAGGAGATAATCCATCTGTGTATATCAGTGAAAATCAGTGTCTCATTAGAAAGATAATTACTTTCGTCATCTTCTTATTTTCTCTCCATTCCCTAACTTATGCCGCATCTACCTGGCTACCATTTAAACAAGAGGTTACTTTACCTGCAAAACCAGAGTTTAAAATACTAAAAGAAGATACAACCGGGATTGTATTAGAGACAACTATCTCTGGGATGAATGTTGAGGAGAAGACAGATGACAGAAGAGAGGATGAAGAAACTCGGGTATTTCATTTGGCAAGTATTCCAGGGTATGAGTATAGTTTTACTCAAGAGGTTGGCAAACCCAAACTACCCGTTATCTCAGTCCAACTCGCTATCCCGGATGGTGTAGAGATTAAGGTTTCCTATGACGGGTCTAAAGACCCTCACTACATTCCCACTAAATCCGAAATCCGAAATCCGAAATCCAAAATCAAAAATTACTTAATCTATCCTGTCCCCAGACAAGATAAAGACTACCCCTGAAGGTTACAAATACATCGCTGAGGAGTTCTACATAGATGAAGACTTCTACCAGCAAGACATCTGGTACCCGCAAGAGGATAAAGTTATCACTTATCATACCAGTTATCTTCGTGACCAGCGGATACTTCACTTACAGATTCATCCTGTCCAGTTTAACCCCGCCAGGAATCAGCTTCAAGTCTATTCTAACCTTAAGATAGAAATAAAATACGGTAGGTTAACCGTCTCGGTTGACAAAAAAGGTATTTCACTGAAACAGGCAAAGATGGCAACCCCTTTTGCTAATGCATTGAGAAGGACAGTATTGAATTACCCAGGCTACGGGTCTAAAGACCCTCACTACTTTCGTGCACCTAAAAGGGTAGGCACGGTTACTTACCCCAGTATCCTTAAAAGCCCCAATAACTCTGCAGATTATTTGATAATTACCTCTCCTGATTTTTATGATAATGCTGACTTGAAAAGATTAGCCACTCATCGAGTAGAATATAACGGCTTTGATGTAGCAATAGTTAGTACCACTAATATCTATAATGAGTTTCCTCCACCTCAAGGAACAGGAACCCAGGATATCTCAATCAAAAATTTCATAGAATATGCTTATAACATCTGGAAAGCATCTTCAATGGCAGATAACCATCTGGGTTATGTCCTTATCTTTGGAGATGCTGAACTTGGACCAAATCTCTTCCCGCCTGGATATGTTCCAACACATAGAGGAAGCGGATATAGTGGAATACCATGTGCCAGTGATATTTGGTATACTTACCTTAATGAGAGTGACTTAACTGAGGGATATTTATTACCAGATATAATGCTTGGGAGACTACCATTACAGATGGGCACAGAAGCAAAAATACTTGTAGATAAGATAATTCAATTTGAGAAGAACCCTGTTCTAGGTCAGTGGCAAAATAGAGCTTTATTAGTTGATGGAGTAGAATCTCCTTGGGTTACTCGAAATTATGTAAAAGATAATATTCTTATACCTGCAGGATTTGAGGTTACTGTAATCGATGGAGACCAGGGAGGAAATGGAGATGATGTATATAATGCAATTAACAATGGTCAACTCCTTGTAGCTTACCAAGGTCATGGTAATTTCTTGGGATGGGCGGTTCAGTTCGGAGTTAATGTTAGTTTTTGTCATAGACATGTCGAGAAACTTTCTAATGGAGGGATGTTACCAATTATCTTTGCTGTTGCCTGTGACACCGCTTGTTTTAATGATGTGGATGATTCCCTTGGTGAACTCTTTATTAAGAAAGAAAATGGTGGAGGAATTGCGTATTGGGGGGCCTCTACAATAAGCGGTCCATACGAAATCTGGATAAAAGAGGCGTATGATTTTATGGCAGAGAACAATCCCTATACCTTTTGTCTCGGCGAGGTAGTTATCAATGCCTATATTCGCCTTCACTTATTGTATGAGGAATTTAATCTATTAGGTGAGCCGGCGGTAACTACTGCAAGGGTTCCTCCAGAACAAGATAAGGCAGAGTTAGAGATTCAGCCAACTGATGTTTGTTTTATTCCTCCATATCCAAAACCAGGACAACTAACTACCATTACTACTACTATCCATAATTATGGGGGTATAGATGCAGGAAATGTATTGGTTAAATTTTTCCTTGATGAACCCAAAAACGGAATAGAGATAGGTTCTAAAACAATAACTACTATTAAGGCGAAAGACAAAGGAATAGTAGATATAAGTTGGACTCCTGACCTACCTGTAGGTGAATATAAATTCTATGTAGTAGTTGACCCTTATGATACTATCCCAGAGGCAGGAACGATTAACAATATTGCCTATAAACCTTTAGAGATAAATTATTATCAAGATGGTTGGCCTAAATATCTACAAGGGATTTCCTTGCTATCTCAGGCAGTAGGCGATATAGACGGAGATGGAGACTTAGAGATTGTAGCCTTAGATAGGACTTGTCTATTATATTTCTGGCATCATGATGGTAGTCTTCAACCAGGCTGGCCCAAAAAAATAGTAGGAGAAGAAAAAATCTCACAGATTATATTAGCTGATATTGATAATGATGATAGGTTAGAAATTGTAGTTAGTGGAGATAAGTTATATGTGTGGAATGACGATGGTAGTGATGTGCCTGGTTTTCCAAAGGAAATGGAATGTTCCTCATCACCAGCAATAGGAGATATAGATGGAGATGGAGAGTTAGAGATTGTAGTAGAGTTGAAAGATAATGGAGATAATAAGTTGTATGCATTCCACAATAATGGAAGCATAGTATCCGGTGATTGGCCCAAAGACGATAATTATAATTATCCTATTGTAGTAAATCTTGATGGCAAGCAAGGAGATGAGATTATATCTTCAAAAGTAGGACACCTATATATCTGGGATGGGACGGGTAAGATACTCCTTGATTGTCCAAAATCTATTAGTGACAGGGCAGTCGGAAATCTTGATGAAGATAAAGAACCAGAGATTATAGGTTCAACTTATGACTATTATGAGGGATATAAGGTATATGCCTTAAATTATGATGGTAGTGACCTACCAGGGTGGCCAAAGAAGATAGATGGCAACCAAATCCTGGAGATTATGCTGGGAGATATAGATAATGATAAAGATATGGAAGTGATTGTTTCCGCTGAGGATCCTAATAAACTTTATGTATTTCATCACAATGGTAGTGATGTAGTCGGTTGGCCTAAAGAAGGTATTATTGGAAGAAATGATTTTGGTAAATTGGCAGATGTTGATATGGATAATAAACCAGAGATTATCACACCTAACGGTGGGACAATAACTATTTGGGAGGATACTGGTAACATTAAAGCAAGTTTATTTACCAGACCAACTGATTATATAATCTCTTTTATCACCATAGCAGATATTGATGCGGACGGGGATATAGAAATGATAGGTATGGGGAAAGAACCAGAGAATGAGAGTGTATGGCGCAAGCTTTACATCTGGGACTACTGGGGCAGTTGCACTGCCGGGGCACTGGAATGGCCGATGGCAAATCACGATATGCGCCGGACTAATTGCTATAATACAGATATTGTCCCCTCTTCTCGCATAACTGACCTTAAGGCTCTTAATCCCAAACCTACCTCTATTGACTTAACCTGGACGGCACCTGGTGATGACAAAGATAAAGGCTCTTCTACCTGCTACTACATCCGCTACGCTACCTTTACCATTACCCCACAAAACTGGCACCTGACTAATAAAGCTACATCCACTATTGTTCCCAAAGATGCTGGCTCTCCTGAATCTTTTACCGTAACTAACCTTTCCCCAACTACCACCTACTACTTCTGTATTCGCGCCAGGGATGATGACTTCAATACTTCACCGTTATCTAATAATGCTACTGGAATTACACTTTCTCCTGCGGTAATTACACTCATTAGCCCAATCTACGGACCCGTAGGTAGTCTTGTGACGATTAAAGGAGCTAATTTCTATCCTACTGAAACCATCAGGATAAGTTTTGGTAATACTATAACTATTGCACTTACTACGGCTGAAAATGGCAGTCTTACTACTACCTTTACCGTAGATGACCAGGGGTTTGGCACGATTACTATAATTGCGTATGGATTGGATTCAGAATATATTGCTACAGGTTACTTCGTTATCCCACCTCCAGAATACTTTAAGATTGGTACGATTTCATCTCCGCAAATAGCAGGGCAAGGATTTAGTATTAAAATCACTGCCTATGATGAACATGGTGATATAGTGCAAAATTTTAAGGAAGCGGTTTTGCTTTCTGACCTTTCTCAAACCATCCAACCTACTATCACCTCTAACTTCACTGGTGGCATCTGGGATGGCACTGTTAGTCTCACCAGAGCGAGCACAACCGCGATTACTGCAGGTTACCAGGGTAAGACAGGCACAAGCAATCCATTTTATGTCCGTCCAGGCGAGCCATTTAAATTCATCGTCTATCCTGAAAATCCTGTCTACATTCTGGCAGGGGGTTCGGTAAGCATCACTGCCCAATTAAGCGATGTTTATGGTAATGCGGTTGGGTCTGCAGGGGTTAGTTGTAATTTAGAGGTAGTGGTGCTTTCTGGTAAACCAGGAACACTATCTGCCACCACTTCTACAACCACCAATACCGGTCAGATAGGCACGATTACCTACTGGGTTTCACCTAATGCCAACGATAAAGTTAGGATAAAACTCCTATCTACTCTACCACCTGCTACATCCGGCACTATTACCACCACTTCTGGCGAATTAGCAATGTTCACCTTCGATATTATTGCTACCCAGACTGCGGGGATGAATTTCCCGATTAAAATCACCGCCAGAGATGCCTACGAAAATCCTATCCCTTTTACCAGGACAGTAACGCTAATTGACTTGAGTAACAGCCTTAAACCTACTCAGACTACTTCATTTATAGATGGTATGTGGGATGGATCTGGGTCTATCACAGTAAGAGGCACTACCAGTATTACTGCCATTTATGGGCATATTCGAGGCACAAGTAACACCTTCTGGGTCTGTGGCGGCGAGGTAGAGTATTTTGTCATTAGCACCATCACTCCTCAAACCGCAGGTATTAGTTTCCCAGTCAGCATCAATGCCTATGACCGCTGGAGAAATATCGCTGATATGTTTAACTCATCCGCCACACTAACTGATACCAGCCGCACCATTAGCCCGCCTAAAACCACAAACTTTAGCCTGGGCATCTGGGATGGCACAGTTAGTATCACCAGAGCAGGCACGAGCGCGATTACGGCAAGTTACCAGGGTAAAACAGGCACAAGCAATCCCTTCTTAGTTAACCATAACAGCCTTGCCCATTTCCTGATTGGGACTATGAGCAATTGTGTTGCAGGCGTTCCTTTTCCCATAACCATTATAGCCCAGGATGCCTATGGTAACACGGTGCTTAACTTTAGTGATAAAGTCCAGTTAGAGGATAGCTCGCTGACCTTAAATCCGAAGCTAACCACCAACTTTATGGCAGGTATCTGGGATAGTATTGGCTCTATTACCAGAGCAGGCACTACCTCGATTACAGCAAGTTACCAGGGAAAAACAGGCACAAGCAATCCCTTCTTAGTTAGCCATAACAGCCTTGCCCATTTCCTGATTGGGACTATTAGCAATTGTCTTGCGGGTGTAAATTTTGCCATCAGGATTATGGCACAAGATTCTTACGGTAACACTATGCTTAACTTTAGTGATAAAGTCCAGTTAGAGGATACCTCGCTGAGCTTGAATCCGAAGTTAACCACCAACTTTGTGGCAGGTATCTGGAATGGCATTGGCTCTATTACCAGAGCAGGCACAACCGCGATTACTGCAGGTTACCAGGGAAAAACAGGCACAAGCAATCCATTCTTAGTTAGTCATAACCGCCTTGACCATTTCCTGATTGGGACTATTAGCAATTGTGTTGCAGGCGTTCCTTTTCCCATAACCATTATAGCCCGCGATGCCTATGGGAACACGGTGCTTAACTTTAGTGATAAAGTCCAGTTAGAGGATACCTCGCTGACCTTAAATCCGAAGATAACCACCAACTTTATGGCAGGTATCTGGGCTGGCATCGGCTCTATTACCAGAACAGGCACTACCGCGATTACGGCAGGTTACCAGGGAAAGACAGGCACAAGCAATCCATTTTTAGTCCAGGCTGGCAGTCTTTCCTTGATTAAGGTTATGCCAGAAAGTGTAACCTTGCTGCCTGATAAATCACAATTATTCACCACCAGAGGCTATGATAGCAATGGGAATGAGAAAGAAGTGGGAGATGGGAAATGGGAAGTAGGAAAAGAGATAGGGAATTTGAGTAATATTTTCGGCACAATGACCACATTTACTGCTGGCACAAAGGCGGCATCAGGCATCATCAAGGTAAGTGCAGAAGGAGTCATTGGCACGGCTAATATCCGAATTGTGCCAGGAAAACTGGCAAAGATAACCATTCTGCCCAAAGATGTGGTGGTAGAGGTAAGCGGGACTTCCACATTTACCGCTTATGGATATGACAAATATGGGAATGAGAAAGAGGTGGAGAATGGGCAGTGGGAAGTAGGAAGTGAACTGGGCGAGTTGACCAATGTTATTGGCACAAACACGACTTTTGTCGCCGGGACAAAACCAGGCAAAGGCACACTTACCTACACAGTAAGAGAAGTGGTTATGAACCTTCATCTCACAAATGAATCTGTCCCCCTCGGGATGTGGATTAAGGGGGAGGAAAGAAATAATCTCCCCGAGCCCCGAGTCCCGAGCCCCGAGCCCCGAGCCCCGAATCCCGAACCCCGAACCCCGAGCCCCGAGTCCCGAGCCCCGA
>JBFLYA010000043.1:7065-23142 GCA_040757115.1 bacterium
CCCGAGCCCCGATTTTCAGAGGAGATAATTGGAACAGCCAGCATAACTGTCAGGTCTGGTAGAGTGAGTCGATTTGACTTTGACCCGATTAACCATCAGATTATCAACACGAAGTTTGGCATTAAAGTAACTGCCCGGGACAGGTATGGCAATCTGGCAAGTGATTACAACCAGACAGGTTCTCTTACAACTAACTTTGGTCAAATAAAACCTGCCTTTATTACCTTCAAGAACGGTATATCTACCGGCACAGTAATGATTGAAACTAACAAGGCAGGACCTGATGTCCGTATCAGTCTTAGAGCCGAGGCAATAGAGTCTCAGAGTAATAATTTTGCTGTTTTATACGATGATGGAAGTGATGTCCGGATTGAAGAGGAAGGCTTGAAGATAGACATTAAGTCTCATAGTGTAAGTAAAGATTATTACCTAAAGATAGATAAACGAGGTCTGGATGAGGATGAAATTAAGATAGCGAATTTGCGGATGAATCATTATAACCCGGGATTTTGTCTGCTAACTGATACCATTATCCGCATAGCAGCTAAAGATGGGGATAAGAAACCGATAGAAGGAGATTTTGGGACACGAACGACCAGAGTGGCGATTTATTACTATCAGCCACCAAAGAATGTAGCCGAGGAGACATTGAAATTATACATCCTGGATGAGGAATCAATTGAATCGAGGTGGGTGGAGGTAGCCAATGCACAGGTCTTAATCGGAAGTAATTTTATCTATGGCAATATACCGCATTTTGGGACATTTATCTTGATTGGGGAAGGGATACCGGCGGGTTTTGATGCGGTTGTGGTCTATCCGAATCCGTTCAAGCCAAGCCGCGGGGATGAAAATATCGTTTTTGAAGGGTTACCAGAGGATACCCAGCTCCGCATCTACGACATCTCAGGTAGTTTAGTCAGAGATGAAGAAGGCAAACGCGCCACCTGGATTTGGGATGTTCGGGATAATTATGGGAAGAAGGTAGATAGTGGGGTGTATATTTATGTGTTGACTACTGACGATGGGAAAAAGAAGATAGACAAGCTTGCGATTATCAGGTAGAGAAGTAATTATTCAGCCACAGATGAACACGGATGAAACACTGAAAATTCGTAATCCGTGTCCGTTTTCCGTGTCCGTAATTAGGCTGAAGAGTTTTTCTCCTTCTGACTTTTATCTTCTATCCTTCTTGATTCTCTGTCAGTGGAGGAAATTTCCACCCCCTAACCCCCGCCAGCGGGGGACAACCTGGCTATGACCTCTGTCTTCTGTCCTCTGCCTTCTATCGACCTCTGTATTTATCCGTGCTAATCCGTGTTAATCTGTGGCTGAATAGTTACTAATTTTCTTAATTTTCCTTCAACATCTTCTCTATCTTTTCCTTACCAAGAAGTTTTATAAGATCTCTTTGTATTTTCTCTTCCCCAATGCTACGAATTACCTCTTTTTCTCCAATGCTACGAATTACCTCTTTTTCCCCAATGCTACGAATTACCTTCTCCTCTCCAATCCCTTGCACAAATTTGTCAATCCCTACTATATCGACAAGCTCTCTCATTATATCTGGTCTATCCGCTAATGTCTGTGGCATCAATTTTACCTCCTCCTTGAATTCATCAGGATGTAAATATAATCCTGTTTCGAGCAACTCTAATAGTAACCGTTCACCGCAGAGACGCAGAGACGCAGAGAAGAAAATTAAAATTTATTGATAACTATTCAGCCACAGATGGACACAGATGAAACACTGATTTTATTTTTTTATCCATGCTAATCCGTGTTAATCAGTGGCTGAATAGTTACTTTATTTCTATGTCTTCTCTGTTCCTCTGCGTCTCTGCGGTGAAGGACTACCTGAACGGTTACTCTTAAATAATAGCACATAAGCAAATAATCGGTCAAAATCATTCCGGGTGAATCTATCCCCAGGTGATTTATATTCAATAACATTATAATCAGTAAATGATTGGAAGACAAGAGGTAAAGACTTAACATCCGCATCCTTGCCCTTTCTAATGACCACAATATCTATCCTTAATGGCATTTTGCCAACTTCAACCTCAGTTTCAACCGTAAACCCTTTAGGTTCGAGTAAATGTTTTAATACATTTGAGAAATACGGATGCCATTTCTTCTTCATCATCTATAAGTATATACTAAACTTCTATCTTTGTCAATAAATTTTTGCACGAAAATGTAATCCCTCAGTTATTGGTGGGAGAAAGGAACAAAGATTAAATTTCTCGCCAGGGCGCAAAGAACGCAAAGTAGTCAGAAATTCCAAATCACAAATTCCAAATTCTATTTAGTGAATTAGTGAATTAAGCGAATTAGCGAATTAGTAAAATCTAATCTCTAATTCGCTTTTTGGTATGTGGAATTTGGTGTTTATTTGAGATTTGGTGCTTGGGATTTGGGATTTTTCCCTTATCCACTCTGAGTAAAATTTTGACTAATAACTGCTATATTTCTTCTGTGTTCTCTATGACTCTGTGGCTATATCCCTGAACGGTTACAAATTTACGAAAGTCCAGATAATTAGAATTGCTGTAAAAAATCAAATTCCTATTGCCAAAAGGGGAAAAGTGTGCTATAATTAAAATGAGGGTAATTAGTTACCCACAAACGGATAATTGGTAATTAATTACCATTCACCAGTTACCAATTACCAAATTAGGGAGGGACAGGAAATGCTCCTGGTAATAAAATCAACACAAAGAATAATGAAGATTAGAACGCAAGATTTTTTCAGGACTTTTCAGACTTAACGCAGATTTTTATTTTTATGACAAAGAATAAGCGAGACGCCTGACCTACCAGCGTTTTTTCTTTCATTAAAATTTGTGAAAGTCTGTATTATTAGAGATAAGGAATGATAAAAATGAAGCGTCTCAACTTATTTGTCAGCATATCTATAATTTTCTTTAGCCTGACTAAACTCTGTGAGGCAAGCCTGCCGAAAGAAATACGAATTACCAATGTTACGGATAGCCAGATTATTGTCTCATGGATAACCGATGTTGAGGAAACCTGCCAGGTCAACTATGGCCTTACCCATGCCACTGGTTTAACCGCTTACGATGTGCGTGGGCTACTGACAAGTGATGATACTCATTATGTGAAAATCACTGGTTTAAATCCTGAAACTATATATTATTTTGAACTCGTCTCTGGCGCCACTGTGGATAATAATAATGGTATGTATTATCAGGCGAAAACCGGGGCAGATATTAAGCGGTCTGGACTTGATTTTGCCTACGGCAGGGTATTTAAGTCTGACGCCGTCACCTATGCCACTGGCGCTATTGTTTATTTCTATCTCAAGGATGGGAATGCACAGGATAGTCCCGGTAACTCCGCCCTCTGGTCAAGTTTAGTCGATAGCAATGGTTATTGGTCTGAAAATCTAATTAATCTGAGAACACAGGATGGTAAAGAATTCTTTGAGTATTCTGTTGATGGTGGAGATAATCTCATTCTCTATGGAGAAGGAGCAAAAGAGGGAACGGCATCATTGACTATCTTTACCAATCAGGATTCACCTGCCCCGGATATGATTCTCACCTCAGACCGAATCAAACCTTCAGCCATTACTACACTAACAGTCAAACAGGTTACTTCTAATTCCATTTTCTTGAACTGGATTGCCCCGGGCGATGATGGAAATTCGGGACAGGCATCTTTATATGATTTAAGATGGTCTTATGCGGAAATAAATGAAGGCAATTTCAAGAATGCTACACCAGTCCCAAATCTCCCGACGCCTTTACCTGCAGGTAATCAACAGGAATTTGAAGTCAAAGGGCTTTTGCCCGATACGCTTTATTATTTTGCCATTAAAACCCGTGATGAAGCTGGGAACTGGTCTAATTTATCCAATATTGTCTCTGGAAAAACATTGCCGCCACCTACCTCAATGTTAGCCTGGACAGGAGAATATAATTTTGTTAAAGATGCTCTACGATTAGATTTTGGCACACTGGGAACTAACTTTGTTTATATGGTTAAGTATATTCATCCGGGAAATCTTGCTCCACAAAAAGGTGAGCCAAAAATCATCCTTTACAAAGAGACAATTCCCATAGGCACATATTCGTTAACTTATGTCAACGGCACTTTTTCTACCGGAGCAATCTACACCTATTCCAGAGTCTTTCCAGAGAAAGGTGAATACAGTTATAAATTCTATTGTCAGGGTGCAGATGGCGAACCAACTCTTTTAACTAAAGGACCAATAGTTAGTGACATAGAGACTGGGGTGCGAATAACAAATCAAACCGATGCCCAATTTACCGTCTCCTGGAGGACTTCACAATCTACAACAGGATATATAAAATATGGCACAAATATTGCAGACCTGAATAAAATTGGGGATGATGACCGTGGTCAGAGTTTTAGCGGACAAACACACCATGTTACAGTTAAAGGGTTAGAGCCAGAAAAGATTTATTATTTTGATGTTGTCTCAGGCGGCGTGGTTGATAACAATTCTGGAAACCACTACATTGCCCAGACAGGTCCGTCAGTTCTTGCCTCAGGAAGCGATTTGGTTTATGGACAGGTATTTAAACAAGGAGGAGAGGTTCTGGCGAAAAATAGTATTGTTTATCTTGAATTAAAAGATAATGATGGTCAGGATAGTCCGCTTAGTTCAGCCATTGCCTCTGCACTGGTGCAGGATAATGGTTACTGGATGGCAGATTTAGTCAATTTCCGCACCCTAAACTTATCCGCACCATTTGAATACTCACCAACGGATGATTTGCTCTGTATATTTGTCCAGGGGGCAAATGAAGGCATTGGCAGTGAAATAGTGTTGACCGCGAATGATTCGCCAGCATCACCTGTAGAACTTTGCCTTGATACCGTTGCTCCGGCATCAATCACGACCCTTCAGGTAATAAAAGCAGGCATAGGCTCTATTACCTTAAAATGGCAAGCCACTGGTGATGATAAAACCATTGGCACAGCAACAAGTTATGACATAAGATATGCTACCTTTACGATTACCGAGTCCAGCTGGGGATTGGCTAATGAAGTCCAATTAGAGCCTGCACCTGCCTTGCCAGGCGTTTTTCAGGAATTTGTCGTCAAAAACCTTAACACCGCCACGACTTATTATTTTGGAATAAAGGCAATCGATGAAGTGTGGAATATCTCTGAATTATCCAATATTGCCATTGGCTCAACTACCCCTGAAATAAAACATCCGCCAATACTTGATTGGGTGGGTGAAGAAGAGTATTTAAAAGATGGTGTCTATCCCGATACCGGTAATAATGATATGAAATTTACCTTTCAGGTAAAATATATCGATTTAGACAATGATGCCCCAAAATCAGGTGAGCCAAAGGTGATTATTAAATCTTTTGGCACCTACACGATGAATTATGTAAAAGGCACATATTCTACCGGGGCAATTTATAAATATACGACATTTCTTCCATCACCAGGGACTTACACTTATCGGTTTTTCGCCACAGATGCCTCTGGTAGCCCTACTTTTACTATGGAAGGACCAATTGTTACGGATATTCCATACCGTGAGACGAATATTACTGACTCACAATTTACTATCTCCTGGCCATCGACTAAATTAGAAATCGGCACGGTTAATTATGGCACCAATCCGGATTCTTTAATCTTATCCTTTAGTGATAATCGGGTAGATGATACCCATCATATTGATGTTACTGGTCTTACGGCAAATACTTTATATTATTATGATGTTGTCTGTGGTGGAGTAAAGGATGATAATCAAGGGTTCCATTATAAAGTCCAGACAGGTGCCTCGATTATTCCCACGCCTGACTATCAAATGGTCTATGGCAAGGTTTATAAACAGGGTTGTTTTGAATATGCCGATGGCGCCATTGTCTATATTCAATTGCAGGATAAGGACAACAAAGGTGATTTGGGTAATTCTGCCTGGGCATCAGTTTTAGTCAGAGATGGAGAATGGAGATA
This sequence comes from bacterium, assembly GCA_040757115.1. NCBI lineage: Bacteria > bacterium. The sequence goes on from JBFLYA010000043.1 coordinate 13,036, forward strand.
TAATCTGGTAAATCTCCGAACGGCTAATCATCAATCTTTTTTTGATGACTGGAGCGGGGATAAAGATGAACTTTATTTATTTGCCGAAGGGGCGTTGGAAGGCACGGATACACTCACCATTTTCCCAATCAATGGCACTCCTGCTGAATATATGGAGTTATCGCGTGATATTACCCTACCGGGAACAACCACCTTAATTGCAACTAATACCACGCCGTTTTCCGTAACATTGTTCTGGAGAGCCGCAGGCGACGATAAAAAATTAGGGACAGCAACCAGTTATGATATTCGCTACTCAAAAGGAGTCATAGATGAAGATACCTGGGCTACCGCAAACCAGGTAATAGATGAACCCAAGCCTTTAGTCGCCGGAACAGAACAACAACTGATGATTACAGACTTAGAGCCAGATACCCTTTATTACTTTGGATTAAAAAGCATAGATGAGGCAGGCAATGCCTCATCTATAAGTATTGCCACAGCAACGACAAAACCTCACCCTCCACCTGCCCTCAAATGGATAAATGAACCTAACTATCAAGAAGACGGTTTAGAGCCAGAAAAAGGGTCTGTGGAGACTGTTTATACCTACTATGTTGATTATTTTCATACCGATAATCTTGCCCCGGCACCTGGTTTTCCCAAATTACATATTTTAGCAGATGTTTATACAATGGTTGCAGATAACCCGGCGGATACAAATTACAGAGATGGCAAACGATACAAATATATTAAAATCTTTACCTTGCCCGGGACATACACCTACTCTTTTGAGGCGAAGGATACGGCTAATGTTCTGGCTCAAGGCACACCAACTCAAATTTCATCAGGGCCGGTGGTTGGTGTTATTCCTGTTTTAACATGGACTAAAGAAGAAGGATATGGAACAGACGGTCTTGAACCCGAAATAGGTGCTCCAAACACAACCTTTACTTATCGAATAAATTATCTCCATAGCCAGAATATCCCGCCAGCACAGGGTTATCCAAAGGTTTATATTTCAGGGCCTGTCAATCAATCTTTTTCTATGCAAGAGGTTGATTCGCAAGATACTGACTACACCAATGGAAAATTTTATACCTTCTCCATTGCGTTAACCACGATGGGGAAATATTATTACCATTTTGAGGTAAAAGATACAAATGATTTTCTGGCGACAACTCAAAAAATGACAGGACCTATTATTGCCAATGCACCAGTATTAAGTTGGGTTGATGCCGATGGCTATAAAACTGATGGCGTAGAACCAAACACAGGCAATAATAAAACCATATTTACCTATAAAGTCCGATATTGCGATGTGGATAATAATCCACCGGATTTATATTATCCAAAATTATATGTGCTTCGTGGGGGCGAGATGGTGTATGAAAGGAAGATGTATCGAATCGAAGGAAATGATTATGTGACGGGCATAGTCTATTGTGTTCAATTACCACTTATTATCGCCAGTGATTACTATTCTTATTATTTTGAGGCAAAGAATGCGAGAGGGGTGTTGGCTGTGGGCACGCCAACGAATATTCATCCAGGACCTTTAGTTAATGGTCCCAATTATCCACCACGACTTCAATGGGTTGGCAAGGGTGAGTATATTGCGGATGGTCTTAACCCGGAAACCGGAACCGTAGGCACGACATTTACTTATCAGATTAAATACTCTGATATGAATGCCGACCCTCCTCAATCTGGATACCCATTAGTTTATCTCTACCGTGGGGAAACTCTTTCTGGAACAAAGACAATGAGTTATCTTTATGGGTCATTTACCAATGGTGCGGTATTCGAGGCAACTTATACCTTTAAATCAACAGGTATTTACAAGTATAAATTTGAGGCAAAGGACAAAAAGGGTTTACCAACTTACATATCTTTTAAAATAGGTCCTCTAATTAGCACCGCACCGACATTGGAAAGGGGGACTGTCACACCAGCGGTAGGCACGATAAATCTAACTACCTTTACTTACAAAGTTACCTATAAAGATGCCGATAATGACCCGCCAAATGCTCTATATCCAGTAGTGCATATATTTAAAGATAGCAAGGAAATCATCGGCAGCCCCTGTCGGATGGAACCAGAAAACCCAGCGGACATTACTTATAATGATGGCAAGGTGTATAAATTCACCAGGATTTTTGACCAGGCAGGCTCATTTACATATCAATTTGAGGCTTATGATTGTTTTGGAGTAAAAGCCACTGCCCCACCAATGGCACCGGGCCCTATTGTCCGCAGTGCACCTACATTGAATTGGACTTATGAACCAGGCTATTTGAATGATGGTCTTGAGCCTGAAGGCGGAACAATTCAAACCATATTTACCTATCGAGTCAATTATACTGACCTGGATAACCAACCACCTTTATCGAACTATCCTGTGGTTCATATTCTAAAAGGAGGTTATGAAATTCTCAACAGCCCCTTTGTGTTAGAGGAGGTAGATACATTAGACACCATTTATAAAGATGGGAAATTATTTACTCTGTCATACTCATTTTCAGGAATTGGCACATACTCGTATTATTTTGAGGCTTATGATTCTTTAAATATTAAAGGTGAAGGACCCGCAACAGGTACCAAAACAGGTCCTTCAATCATTGAGGGACCGATATTAAAATGGGCAAATGAGGAAGGCTACATTAATGATGGGATTAACCCTAGCACAGGCACAAGATATGTAACTAATTTTACCTACAAGGTAACTTATCAAGACCCTACGGGTTATCCTCCGGCAACAGGCTATCCGCGGGTGCATATCTTTCGCGGCGGTAATCCTGAACATATAGGTGGTCAGCAGATGTTCATTAAAGTTGGTGATGATTATAAAATCGGGGTAACATACACCTTTGCCACTACCTTTCCAATTGGCGGCAAACATTACACCTATTATTTTGAGGCAAAAAATACCAAAGGGATATTTGCTTCAGGAGAACCAACAAATGAACAGGAAGGACCAATAGTTGAAGGACCTAATTTTAAACCAACACTTTTCTGGTCGCAAAAACAAGGTTTTATTTCAGACGGCATTGACCCGAATTTCGGCACGCTCAAAACTGATTTCACTTATCAAATATTATATCAGGATACAAATGGTGACCCACCGGCAATTGGTTATCCAATAGTTTATATCTACAAACAAGCAAACTTAATCGCCACCGCCACGATGAATTTTGTTGACGGAAATTGGGCAAAAGGGGCAAATTACGCTTATTCAACCACACTCCCTCAAAAAGGTGAATATCAATATCAATTTAAGGTCAAAGATGAGCCGGGAGAAGAGGTAATATTTCCGCCATATTCCTTTGCCACAGGTCCAAAAATTAGCGGTAGTCCACAATTATGGTGGACTCAAGAGGTAGGATATACTTCTGATGGATTAGAACCCGAGACCGGCACCAAAGGAACGATTTTTACCTACCGTGTGGTCTATGTTGACGAGGATAACGAACCGCCGGGGGCATTGTTTCCTAAATTACACATCTTAAAGGGTGAGGTAGAAATATTAGCTCCAAAAATGTGGGAAGCAAATCCAGCAGATACAAAATATGATGATGGGAAGATTTATAAATATTCTATCTCATTGACCTCGCCAGGAACTTATACTTACCGATTTGAGGCACAGGATATCAATGGGCTATTGGCTGTGGGCACCCCGACGATACTTCAGCGGGGTCCAAAGGTTATACCTCTCCCATTTTTAGACTGGGTAGGGGTAGGGCAGTTCACTTCAGATGGTTTAGACCCGGAGGCAGGCACACCGGGCACTAAATTCACATTCAGGATAAAATATATTGACCTCGATAATCTTCCACCAGGAATTGGCTCACCAAAGGTAGTTATCTTTTCAAACCAGCCACCTCATACTTCCTCTGTGATGCAAGCTGAGGATATTTATGATGATAACTATACTGATGGCAAACTGTATGGTATTTCTATCTTCATCCCCCAGGGAACATATACCTATAAATTTGAGGCAGAAAATATTGAGGGTGGCAAAGCGATTGGTCTGCCAGCACAATGGCAATATCCCGGCCCACAGGTAAGTAATGCCCCGCAAGTAATAAATGGTCGGGTTAATCCAGGCACCGGAACCAAAGATACCTTGTTCACCTACATTGGAGAATACAAAGATATTGATAATGACCCACCGGCAACAGATTATCCAAAAGTTTGTATTCTGAAAAACGGTAAAGAGATTGCGGGAAGCCCATTTAAAATGAATGCCGATGGCAATGAATACAAATTTTCTACCTACCTGCCAGCAGGGATAAATTATAGTTATCGATTTATCGCAAAAGATATTTATGGTGTAGAGGGTATGAGCCAGGATTATGGAGGACCATTTGTAAATAACATCCCTGTTTTACTCTGGGCAGGTGATACAGGATATACCGCAGATGGGCTTGAACCAGAGGTAGGCACGACCGGGACTATGTTCACTTTTTTAGTTAAATACAAAGATATTGACAACGACCCACCAGGCACAGGCTCTCCAAAGGTGCATATCTTTAAAGCAGACCAAACCATTCCCGGAAGCCCTTTTGCAATGACCGCGGTTAATCCTGAGGAACACTATTTTAATGGTAAACGATATAAATTAGTAATTGCCTTTAACGAAAATGGGTCATATAGTTACAGATTTGAGGCAGAGGATATGTATGGCAGTCCGGCAATTGGCGAGCCTGTTCAGAGGGTATCATCCGGGCCACAGGTCAGTATTCAACCTTCTTTAGATTGGCTTGGACTGGAAGACTACATCACCACTGGTGTCAGCCCCAATACCGGCACAATTGGCACAGAATTTGTTTATATGATAAAATATACCGACCTGGACAATGACCCACCTGGCACGGATTCTCCAAAGGTAGATATTTTTAAAAATCAGGTTAGAATTGCGGATAGCCCATTTAAGATGGACGAAGTTTATCCAGCAGATACGGATTATACAGATGGGAAATGGTATAAATTTACGAAAAAACTACCGTCTTGCGGAACTTATTCTTGTAATTTTATTGCCCGGGATAACAAAGGCCTTTTTGCCAGCGGCGAACCAACAATTATCAAAGAAGGACCAATAATTACTGGCCAGCCTATTTTAGAATGGACAGGTAAAGTAAATTATATAACCGATGGCGTTGACCCGGATCCAGGTCTTACCTCTACCTATTTTACTTATCAGGTGAAATATATTGATATTAATAACTCAGCGCCCCAGCCGGGTTATCCAAAATTATATATATTAATGGATGGGCAGATATTTTCTCCATATCCATACGGTGTCACAATGTATCGAAAAGAAGGCTATAATTACCAGGAAGGGGTAATTTATACGACACCATCGATAAGACTTCCATTTGCCAGCACAAAGTATGGTTACTATTTTGTGGCGAAAAATACGGAGGGACAACTGGCAAAAGGCACACCGACTCTTCCTCAAACAGGTCCTACGGTTACTGGCGATAATAATCGACCAATGCTTTTATGGGCAAATCAGTCAGGATATATTTATGATGGTTTAGAACCCGAGGCAGGCACCTCTGGCACAATATTTACCTATTTAATCATCTATAGAGACTTAAATGGTGATGAGCCTTTTCCCGGCAATCCTCTTCTTCATATCTACAAAGGAGATATATTCTTCACCTCAACCACGATGAAAAAAGAAAATGGTGATTTTTATAATGGGGCGTTGTATAGTTATTCAACGGTTTTTGAGCAAAACGGCAATTACAAATATAAGTTTTCTGCAAAGGATATTTATGGGGTTGATTGTTATCCATCTGCACCAACTAATTTTAAATCAGGACCTAATGTTGGTGCGGCACCTAAATTAATGTGGATTGGAACTGGCAGTTTTCAATCAGATGGGCTTGACCCGGAAACCGGCATCGTTTATGAAACAATCTTTACTTATAAAGTCAAGTACCAGGACGATAAAAATACCCCACCCGCTTCAGGTTATCCCAGAGTCCATATCCTTAAAAAAGGTATGGCGATAGACAATAGCCCTTTTCCAATGACACCAATTGAAGGCGGAGATTATCAGACAGGCAAGGGATATCAATTTTTCAAGAGACTTGTTGTGGCAAGTGCAGAATATACTTATTATTTTGAGGCAAAAAATACCTCTGGAATTTATGCGATTGGAACTCCCACCGTTTCAATAAATAGCCCTGATGTTACCGGAGAACCATTACTTATCTGGTGTGGAGATAAACCTGAATATCTAACCGATGGATTAGACCCTGAATTTGGGACTGAGGGGACAAGGTTCACCTACCGCGTTTCTTATCGTAATGCTAATAATGACCCACCCGACGCAGATTCACCCCGAGTGCATATTTTTAAACAGGGTGTAGAAATACCCAATAGTCCATATTTGCTGGTAGAAGAAAATCCTGCAGATACAGATTATGAAGACGGTAAATTATACAATCTTACGCTCACGCTTGTGGTTGGCACATACACCTATAAATTTGCCGCAGAAAGTAATCACGGCATATCGGCTACCGGCACCGCTACATTTATTAGACAGGGTCCTCAAGTTACTTTAGCCCCACAGTTAACCTGGGTAAATAAAGAAGGGTATATCACGGATGGACTTCATCCTGAGACAGGCTCGGCCACCACACCTTTTGTCTATCGCATCATTTATACGGATAACGAGCCGCCGTCAGCCGGTTATCCTGTCGTTCACATCCTTAAGGCACACAACGAGATAAGCGGAAGTCCTTTTGTGATGAAACAAACTAATCCGGCTGACCTGATTTATAACGATGGTAAAGAGTATGAGTTCACCGCAACCCTCACCGCGAGTGGCAAGGATTATGAATATTTCTTTGAGGCAAAGGATATAGTTGGTATTTCTGCCCAAACATCAAAAATAAATGCACCGGTCGTTACAAATCCCCCAGAATTAAAGTGGGTAGATGAAGATAATTATCGCACCGATGGACTTCACCCAGAGTTGGGCACCTGGAGCACAGAATTTATTTATAAAGTCCGATACCAGGATGCTAATAATGATATGCCAGCCGCAGGTTTCCCAAAGATTCACATTCTCAAAGGTGGAACTGAGATTTCAGGCGCTCCATTTCCAATGTTAGCCGTAAATCAATATGATACAAACTGTGTAGATGGTAAAGATTATTATTTTAAGAAAACCCTGTCCGCCACGGGTAAGGATTACACTTATTTTTTTGAGGCAGAAGATGAATATGGTATCAAGGCAGAAGGGACGGCAACCACAAAAAAGGATGCACCAGATGTCAGTCGAGAACCAATATTATTATGGACGGGTAATGCGGGATTTATTGAAGATGGCGTTGAGCCTGAACTCGGCACAACAGGCACTAAATTTACCTACCAGGTCAAATATTTTGACCCGGATAACGACCCACCAACATCAGGTTTTCCAAAACTACATATCTATCGGGAGGCGACATTTATTGGTTCATTTACTATGAATCCGGTGAATACGATATATCAATATGAAACTACCTTACCGCTGGGTAATTATTCATATTTTTTTGAGGCAAGGGATAACTATGGGATTTTAGCCGTGGGGACACCTACTTCACTTAAAAATAAACCCGTTGTTACAGATGCACCAATTTTAGACTGGGTTGATGAAGAGGGATTTAAAACCGACGGTGTTAAGCCAGATTCCGGTAATACAGACATTAACTTTACCTATAAGATAAAATATATAGATAGCAATAATAACCCACCTATCACTGGTTATCCAAAGGTAGTTATTTTTAAAAATGTTCTGGTATTGGGCTCATTTACTATGAAAGAGGTAGATGTAGAGGATATAACTTATACTGATGGCAAGTTGTATTATTTTAACCTTCAATTTGCAGAAAGTAGTATTGATTACCTATATAAATTTATTGCTAAAGATTCTAATGGGATGGATGCGGTTGGTAAAATTGAACTTATGAACGGACCACAGGTCAATAATCCACCAGTCCTCGATTGGACAAAAGAAAGTGGGTATGTATCCGATGGAATTGACCCTAATTTTGGGACAACAAAGGAAAAATATATCTATCGAGTTAAATATACGGATAAAGATAATCATCCACCGTCTGCCGGGTATCCTAAATTATATATCTATTCTCAAGATGTGCCAATTCAGGATAGTCCGATAACGATGAATCCTGTTGATACTCAGGATGGGACTTATACCGATGGAAAATTGTACACCTTTGAGACTACTTTTGAAGAAGGCACATATACCTATAAATTTGAGGCAAGAGATATTTATCAAGCAACCGCAACAGGTGTAGCAACAGCCATTCAATTTGGTCCAACGGTAAATGATGCCCCAGAACTAATCTGGGTAGATGCCGATGGATTTAGAACAGATGGCGTTGACCCGAACATAGGCTCAACAAATAGTAGATTTACATATAAAGTGCTCTATAAGGATGTTAAGAATATCCCTCCAGCACCGGGTTATCCTCGGGTGAATCTCTATATGGGAGGAATTTTCATCACGCCATCGTCTTTACTCATAAAGGAAAATGAAAATGATAACGATTATACAGATGGGGTAATTTACGGGATTTATGATGTTAGATATTCTTATGCCAGTGATGCGTATAGCTATCGCTTTGAGGCTAAAAACAATAATAATGTCGAGGCAATAGGTGAGGCAACAACGATTCATTCAGGACCTAAAGTTGAAGGGGTGAATTATTCACCATTACTCCTCTGGACTGGCGAAAGTGATTATACAGATGGTTGTAATCCCGATTCCGGGGCGCCAGATACCCCTTTTACCTTTCATACGGCATATCTGGATATTAATGTTGACCCACCGGCTCCAGACTATCCCGCTGTCCTTATTTATAAAGACGATAAGCCTTATGGAATCGGAACCTACACAATGGATTATGTCAATGGAAGTTATTTTAAAGGAGCTACTTATTCCAAAACCATCTTTTTAAATGCTACGGGAACCTATAAATATAAGTTTTATGCTAAGGATAATAAAGGGGAAGAGGCAAGAGGACCATTTACTATTCTGAGAGTGGGACCAAAGGTCAGTCATACCCCAAAGTTAGAATGGGCTGGACAGACAGGTTTCCAAACCGATGGATTAGAGCCACATGAAGGTATTGTTCGAGAGACATATTTTACATTTAAAGTAAAATATAAAGATGAAGATGGCGATGCACCTTTGACTGACTATCCTAAAATTTGTATTCTTAATAATGATAAGTTAGTCGGAAAGGCTAAGATGGTCGTTGAATCCGGGAATGATTTCAAGACAGGCAAGATTTATTTTTGTATCTTTAGACTAAATGAGGTAAGTGATAAATACGAGTATTACTTTGAGGCAAAGGATGCAATGGGTGTAGTTGCTACAGGGACACCAACCTATGAACATCCAGGTCCAAAGGTGAAAGAAAAACCTCCTTCTTCCCCACAATTTGACCCATTACAAACCCTTGAGTTTCTTGAGATATTCAACTATCCAAATCCCCATACAGGGAAAACCACGATTTGTGCCAGGACTAACTTGAATAATGTGCCAGTAACGATGCAAGTTGAGGTATTCAACATTATTGGCGAACTTATCTGGCAAATAGAAAAAAACATAGTTGTGGATAACGACGGCATAGCCCAAATTGAGTGGAATAGCCAAAATGAGCAAATAGCCAGCGGTATTTACATTTATAAACTCAGGCTAAGCTATAACGGTAAAACAATGCAAAAAATAAACAAGATGGGAATAACACGCTAAAAATAACCAACCACAGAGACTTAAAAAAAGTCTGTGTGAAGATATTTAATTAATACCCTTGATTTCCTCTATTGTTAATCCCGTTACCTGTGATATTTTTTCAACTTTCTCTCCTGATTTCAAAAGACTTTTCGCTACTTCTATTTTGCCTTGTTGTAGCCCTTGTTGTAGCCCTTGTTGTAACCCTTGTTGTAGCCCTTGTTGTAGCCCTTGTTGTAGCCCTTGTTGTATTCCTTGTTTTAACCCTTTTTGTATTCCTTTTTCTATTCCTTGTTTTAACCCTTGTTTTAAGGCAAACTCTATCGCACCTCTTTGCATTCGGATAAAATCGTGCCGCTTATATTGAA
>JBFLYA010000044.1 GCA_040757115.1 bacterium
ATTTTAACCCAAAGGTATGGGTTTATGGGAATTAGTGAATTAGAGAATATATAATCTGTGTTATCTGTTCATCTGTGTTCCAAAAATTAATAGGACGCAGATTTTCGCAGATTATCAGGATTAAAATTAAAATAAATATAATTTTTTCACTAAAAGTTATTCGTGTCTTTCGTTTATTCGTGCCCTTTGTATGCAAATATTTTGGAACACGAAGAACACAAATGGACAAATACCACGAATGAAGGAAAGGAAAACTATCAAAAATTCTGTAAATCTGCCTTCATCTGCGTCCCAAAAATTCCTCTGCGTCCCCAAATTACCTGATGATGGCGAGCTTGCCTATCTTCTTTTTCCCATCGTCAGTAGTCAACACATAAATATACACACCACTATCTACCTTCTTCCCATAATTATCCCGAACATCCCAAATCCAGGTGGCGCGTTTGCCTTCTTCGTCTCTGAGTAAACTACCTGAGATGTCGTAGATACGAATCTGGGTATTCTCTGGTAATCCCTCAAAAACGATATTTTCATCCCCGCGGCTTGGCTTGAACGGATTCGGATAGACCACCACCGCATCAAAACCCGCCGGTATCCCTTCCCCAATCAAAATAAATGTCCCAAAATGCGGTATATTGCCATAGATAAAATTACTTCCGACTAAAACCTGTGCATTGGCTACCTCCACCCACTTCGATTCAATTGATTCCTCATCCAGGATGTATAATTTCAATGTCTCCTCGGCTATATTCTTTGGTGGCTCAGGGTAATAAATCGTCACTCTGGTCGTTCGTGTCCCAAAATCACCCTCTATCGGTTTTTTATCTCCATCTTTAGCTACTATGCGGATAATGGTGTCAGTTAGCAGACAAAATCCCGGGTTATAATGATTCATCCGCAAATTCGCTATCTTAATCTCATCCTCATCCAGACCTGGTTTATCTATCTTTAGGTAATAATCTTTACTTACACTATGAGGCTTAATGTCTATCTTCAAGTCTCCCTCTTCAACCTTTACATTACTTGCGTCATCGTATAACACCGCAAAATTATTACTCTGAGACTCTATTACCTCGTCTCTAAGACTGATACGGACATCAGGTCCTGCCTTGTTAGTCTCAATCATTACTGTGCCGGTAGATATACCGTTTTTGAAGGTAATAAAGGCAGGTTTTATTTGACCAAAGTTAGTTGTAAGAGAACCTGTCTGGTTGTAATCACTTGCCAGATTGCCATACCTATCCCGGGCAGTTACTTTAATCCCAAACTTCGTGTTGATAATCTGATGGTTAATCGGGTCAAACTCAAATCGACTCACTCTACCAGACCTGACAGTTATGCTGGCTGTTCCAATTATCTCCTCTGAAAATCGGGACTCGGGGCTCGGGGCTCGGGACTCGGGACTCGGGACTCGGGGCTCGGGGAGATTATTTCTTTCCTCCCCCTTAATCCACATCCCGAGGGGGACAGATTCATTTGTGAGATGAAGGTTCATAACCGCTTCTCTTACTGTGTAGGTAAGTGTTCCTTTGCCTGGTTTTGTCCCGGCGACAAAAGTCGTGTTTGTGCCAATAACATTGGTCAACTCGCCCAGTTCACTTCCTACTTCCCATTTCCCATTTCCTACCTCTTTCTCATTCCCATATTTGTCATATCCATAAGCGGTAAATGTGGAAGTCCCGGCTACCTCTACCACCACCTCTTTGGGCAGAATGGTTATCTTTGCCAGTTTTCCTGGCACAATTCGGATATTAGCCGTGCCAATGACCCCTTCTGCACTTACCTTGATGATGCCTGATGTTGCCTTTGTGCCAGCAGTAAATGTGGTCATTGTGCCGAAAATATTACTCAAACTCCCTATCTCATTTCCTACTTCCCATTTCCCATTTCCCACTTCTTTCTCATTCCCATAACCATCATAGCCTCTGGTGGTGAATAATTGTGATTCATCAGGCAGCAAGGTTACACTTCCTGGTATAACCTCAATCAAGGAAAGACTGCCAGCCTGGACTAAAAATGGATTGCTTGTGCCTGTTTTTCCCTGGTAACCTGCCGTAATCGAGGTTGTACCTACTCTGGTGATAGAACCAATGCCATCCCAGATACCTGCCATAAAGTTGGTGGTTATCTTCGGATTCAAGGTCAGCGAGGTATCCTCTAACTGGACTTTATCACTAAAGTTAAGCATAGTGTTACCGTAAGAATCTTGTGCCATAATCTTGATGGGAAAATGGACACCCGCAAGACAATTGCTAATAGTCCCAATCAGGAAATGGTCAAGGCGGTTATGACTAACTAAGAATGGATTGCTTGTGCCTGTTTTTCCCTGGTAACCTGCAGTAATCGCGGTTGTGCCTGCTCTGGTAATAGAACCAATGCCAGCCCAGATACCTGCCATAAAGTTGGTGGTTATCTTCGGATTTAAGCTCAGCGAGCTATCCTCTAACTGGACTTTATCACTAAAGTTAAGCACCGTGTTACCATAGGCATCCCGGGCTATAATGGTTATGGGAAAAGCAACGCCTGCAACACAATTGCTCATAGTCCCAATCAGGAAATGGGCAAGGGTGTTATGGCTAACTAAGAAGGGATTGCTTGTGCCTGTCTTTCCCTGGTAACTTGCCGTAATCGCACTCGTGCCTGCTCTGGTAATAGAGCCAATACTATCCCAGATACCTGCCATAAAGTTGGTGGTTATCTTTGGATTCAATGTCAGGCTGGTATCTTCCAATTGCACCTTATCGGTAAAGCTGGTTACTGTATTGTTGTAGGCATCTTTGGCGGTGATAACAACAAAGAAGTCTATCCCGGCAGTTTGATTGGTGATAGTGCCGATTAAGAAATGGTTGAGGCTACTGGGGATGATAAAGAAGGGATTGCTTGTGCCTGTTTTCCCCTGGTAACTTGCCGTAATCGCGGTCGTGCCTGCTCTGGTGATACTAACTGTGCCATCCCAGATGCCCAGGCTAAAGTTTGTGGTTTTAGTCGGGCTAATGGTGCGGCTGGTATCAGTTAGTGTGGCGGATGAGTTAAACATATCAGCGATATTTCTCCAGCGGTCATAGGCCTTGATGCTGACTGGAAAACTAATACCTGCGGTTTGAGTAGTTATGCTGCTAATGACAAAATACTCTACCTCGCCGCCACAGACCCAGAAGGGGTTACTTGTGCCTCGAATATCCCCATAAATGGCAGTAATACTGGTAGTCCCTCTTACTGTGATAGAGCCAAATCCATCCCACATACCATTTATAAATGAAGTAGTTTGAGTAGGTTTAAGGCTGTTACTTAAGTCAATTAGCGTTACTGTCATGGTAAAAGGAATAGGATTTTCGTAGGCATCTTTGGCGGTGATTTTAATCGGGAAATTCATCCCCGCAGTCTGGGTAGCAATAGTATCGAAGGTGAACATTGCTAATTCGCCAGAAGTGGTAGTAATAGTGCCGGAGGTAGCAGGTGGTAGAGTAGATAGGAGTTTTATCCTGACTTTATCATTGGCATTAGGTGAAACCCAGTAGGTAATCGTGCCTATCTGACCTGCAGAATTAGTAGTTACCGTAGTGGTAGATAATATGCCTTCTGTGCCTGTGATAACCTCTATCCCTATATTGCAGATTATCCCTGATGAACCCACCGGATTATTGTAGGCATCAGTCAATTGGGCAGTGACGCTTACTGAACCCCCTGCCAGGATGTAGATAGGATTTTCAGGATAGACGATGAATTTAAATGGCTCGCCTGCTCGGACATAAAAAGGATTGCTTGTGCCTGTTTTACTCTGGTAGCCTGCCGTAATCGCGGTTGTGCCTGCTCTGGTGATGCTAACTGTGCCATCCCAGATGCCACCAGTGAAGTTAGAGGTGATAGTAGGTTGGATGGTTTGAGAAAGGTCAGAGAGTCCGACTTTATCTTTGAAATTTAGCACTACATCACCAAATTCATCATAAGCAGTCATCTTTATTTGAAATCCTGTCCCTGCTATTTGAGGAGAGGAAATTGTGCCAAACAGAAAATATTCTACGCCAGTGATATAGAAGGACGCCCTTGCCTCATATCCTGAAATAAGTCCATAGGCAGTAATGGTTATCGTGCCAAATCCCTGGTCATTAACGGTAAAGGTAGTAGTAAAAGAACCACCAACAGAGGTAGATAGAGCAATAGTGGTAGTATTGCCAAATTCTATGCGAATGGTTTCTGTTGGGTAGAAATTGCACCCGCTAATAGTCACCCGCTTACCTACTACACCTCTTGTAGGTGAAATCCGGGTAATCATTGCTGGAGAGAGTGTTTTCTCAACCGCGATATTGGAAAGTGGGGAGAGATTGAAGTCATCATCCCTGGCGCGAATACAAAAGTAGTAGGTGGTAGTTGGGCAGAGGTTAGTTACGGTAAAAGATTCAGGAGAGCCAGCATCTTTGGGAACAATAGTGGATGTAGATTTATTAGTCAGGTGCCAGTTTTGTGGGGTAATGGTAAAGGTAGCGTAGCGGATGTAGTAGCAGGTAGAAGAGCCTTTATCTTTGTCATCACCAGGTGCAGTCCAGTTCAACTCAATAGAGGTAGGTTTGGGATTAAGAGCCTTAAGGTCAGTTATGCGAGAAGGGGGGACAATATCTGTATTATAGCAATTAGTCCGGCGCATATCGTGATTTGCCATCGGCCATTCCAGTGCACCTGGCGTACAACTACCCCAGTAGTCCCAGGCATATACCTTACTTAATGCCCAACTAATCTCTTTGAATTCCTCTCCACCGCAGACTATTTCTATATCGCCATCTAAATCCATATCTCCAACTACAAAAGGTGATGTCCTTTTATCACCTGGTTTTAAAAACAGGTCTATCTGCTTACTCCCATCACTATTCCAGATAGTAACCGTTCCCTTCATATCATTCCTGCTTTCTATAATCTCTAAGGATTTATCCTCATCCACATCTGCAATTACTGGATAAGATGGTCCTCTTTGTTGTAGTCCTCCTCCTTTGGGCCAACCAGGTACATCACTACCATCAGGATTTAATACATATATAGAATATATACAATCAATAATTATTTCCATTTCTTTATCATTGTCAATATCTCCAGAGGTAACTGAATATGGATAGTTATAATCCATTCCTCCTACCTGTTTCGGATAGCCGATAATATCTGTTCCATCAGGATTTAAGGCGTGCAAAAATATCTTTGGTGAATCTTTTGTCACAATGAGAATCTCTAATTCATCATCATTATCAATATTACCTATAGCCAATCCATTAGAAGATATATTCCCTGAGATACTCTTAGGCCATTGTCCAGGGATTAAGTTACCTTCGCTATTAAAGACATATATCTTATCAGAAAGGACAATAATTTCAAGATTACCATCTCTATCCAAATCTGCTATCATCGGGTGATACTCACGACGGGGAAGGGCTATATCCTTAGGCCAGGCCCCTTTTACTATTTCTCCTGTATGATGGAAGGCATAGAATTTATTGTTCATCCCTATAACAATCTCTAAATCCCCATCTCCATCTATATCCCCAAGTGCAGAGGAAGTTGCATCTGTTCCTGATACTGGAAATCCGGGGAGATTACTACCATCAGACTTGAAGATGTATGAGCCAGCTATATCAGTTAATATAACCTCTAACCTGCTATCATTATCCACCTCGGCTAAAATAGGAGAACATGCTGGATGACCAGGAATTGTCTTATTCCAATTATCCATGAATTTGCCATTATGATGCCAGATATACGCACCTTCTCCTGGAGAAGCGGCTACTTCTAAATCTCCATCCCCATTTATATCCCCTATGGCAGGGGATGACTCTATACGCATGTTTAGTGGCTCAGGGATAACAGGATAGCCCTCTTGATAGAAATTTATCTCTATAGATTTACAGGTGGTATTATTGATTGTTCCTGCTTCTAAAATGGTATTATAAGGGTTGACTACTACATAGATTGGGTATTCTCCTATGGGTAGGCTTTGTTTCCAATCTATGGCGGTTGTTTCTTCTTCTTTACCCTTGATAACAGGAATAGTATTAGAGCCTATTTCTATGCCACCCTCACCAGGTTTGCCAAGGAAGAATTTTACTAATACATCTTTTGCATCTATATCCCCGAGATTATGGATAATTGTAGAGATATTTGTCTGCTGGCCAGGTTTAGGAGATTGAGGAATAAGCTTGATATCAATTGGCTCAACGCATAACTCTGCCTTACCTGGTTCTAATGCCACCCTTGAAATGGTCACTGCAGGGTCACCTAATAAATTGAACTCATTGTACCAGGTTTGAATATATGGATTCATAAGTATAAGTTCTCCTATGGAAAATTCAGAGGATTGAAATTCACCGATAAATTGTAATGCCTTTATTATGTGTGGGTTACCAATGCCTGTCCTAGAAGAAGCGCCCCAATAGGCGATAGCACCACCTCCCTCTTTCTTCACAAAAGCCTCACCTATACAATTATCAAGTGGCTCTCCATAATCCCATAAGAAATCACCTGTTTCACAAGTATCAGCAAAGATTACCGGTAATTTATCTCCATTAGAAAGTTCATTGACATGGTAATAACTAAAACCATTCCCCTGAAGTATCCAGAGAGGCTGACTTCCGTGACCAGAATAGGTAACCAGAAGTTTTCCCGCATTGATAGCGTCAGATACCATATCTGGGCCAACATTCTGATTTCCTCCTAATCTAATAGATGTAAATCCTACTGGCAAGAGATAATTATCTATTATGGGAGTAAAATCAACGCCATTTGAACCTTCTACAAACAAGAGGGTATTGTGCCATTCGCCTAAAACAGAGGTGCTTTCATAGCGGATTATCTTATCCACCATTGTTTTGGCATCGGTACCGGTTTCTACCGGTAACCGACCAATCATTAGATCTACGGTCCAATACACATACTCAGGGGCAGGAAGCCCTTCGTCATTAATACAGACATACCAGGAATCAGCTACTGGATTTTCGCCAGTAAAGACTTGATGAATTTCGCTAACGGGTTTACAAGGGATATAAGCGTCATATTTCTCTTCTCCATCGCCAAAGAGTAACACAAACCCAGGATGGTCATCCGCCATAGATGGGGCAGACCAATTATTATAGACATATCGGATGAACTCCTTAATAGACGATGTAGGTGTGGCCATTGGGAATTCGTTATATATATCAGCAGTATTAACCACGGCTACATCAAAACCATTATATTGAGCGCGATGAGTAGTCAGGCTTCCTACATCCAAATTATGATAATAAGCAGAAGCGGTAATAATCAAGTAATCGGCAGAATTATTGGGAGATTTAAGGATGCTGGGGTAGGTCACTGTGCCTATCCTTTTAGGTGCTGGCTCACGGGATAAAACAGGAGGTTTGTAATTCAAGACAGATTTGCTCAATGCATTAGCAAAAGGGGCTGCCATCGGTGGTGATTTCAGTGAAATACCTCTCCCTTTCGTAGGGATGTATTTCACCTCTATCCTCAGGTTAGAATAAATCTGAAGCTGGTTCTTAGCAGGGTTAAACTGGATAGGATAAATCCTGAGATAAAGTATCCTCTGGTCGCGCAGATAACTGGTATGATAAGTGATAATCTTATCCTCTGCAGGATACCAGATGTCTTGCGTGTAGAATTCTTTATCAATACAAAACTCCTCGCCAATATATTCATAGCCGTCCGGGGTTTTCTTTATTACTTGCTTTGGTACAGGGGAGATTAAGTAATTTTGGATTGCGGATTGCGGATTGCGGATTGCGGATTGCGGAACTAAAAACAGATTAATCTCTACACCATCGGGGATAGCGAGTTGAACTGAGATAACGGGTAGTTTGGGTTTTCCAACCTCCTGAGTAAAGCTATATTCGTAGCCGGGAATGGTTAGCAGCGAAAATCGGGACTCGGGACTCGGGACTCGGGACTCGGGGCTCGAGAGTTGGGATTCGGGACCTGGGGTTTGGGATTCGGGAGTTGTCCCCCGCTGGAGGGGGGTAGGGGGAGGAATCTGTCCTCTGCCTTCTGTCTTCTCTTCCACATTCATGCCAAAGATAGTTGCTTCTAATACAATCCCAGCGCTATCTTCTTTTAGTATTTTAAACTCTGGTTTGGTAGGGACCTGGACACCGTTAAATGGCACCCAGGTGTTTGCGGCGTAAGTCAGAGAATGAATAGAAAGTAGAATGATGACGAAACTAATTATCTTTTCTTTCATATCATAAATTATAACACAAAATTCATTATAATACAAGTAATTATTGTAACTATTCACCACGAAGGACACGAAGAAAATTATAAGACATATCTTTTCGACCTGTGAAATAGGTTTAAATAAAATGCAAGAAACAGCGAAATACTACAAACAGATTGCTCCTACGGAGCTTTATTCATATTAGCTCCAGAGGAGCGATATGTTTGTAGAAAAATTATTTCCCTCATAACAAATTAGCTCCATCGGAGCGAGCTGTTTATTCTTTTTCTCACCCTAATTGGGGGATATTTGTAGCCCTATTTCACAGGTTGAAAAAAATTTGTAGTTATTGTCAGACACTACCGAAAATTACAAGACATTAAATTCCATTTCGTGTCCTTCGTGTTCTTCGTGGTGAATAGTTACGAAAAAGGAAAATAGAATAGCAGAACGATTATCAAAAAGGAAAGAGAGACCCATCCCTTTCCGAACAGGTCTCTCTTCATTCATTCTACATCGCTACTCCTATAACTTTGATACACCTATGGTGTCCTTACACGGAAATCGAGGTAGAATTCATCCTTGTATTCGGGGCCTGCTGGAGTATCCTGTTTTGGTGTAACCCTTGCCCATAGATCCTGATTATAGTTTACAGGGGAACCATTGACGATTGAAATTGGAGTGTTTGGGAAATTGCCATTGAAGGCAGGTGCAAGTGTAAACGAACCTGGCTTTGGGTGTCCAGCACCTGGTGTTACCAACGCATAGTATGTTGTGATAGTCGCTCCATCAGATCTCGCTATATGGTCACAACCTGACGCTGCTATTTCCAGCTGATATGTCGACCCGGGAGCTATTGCCCAGGCCCAGATATTCGTCCACATAATCATATAATCATTTTCACCTGGGATAGATTCCCATACCAGGTGGTCATCGTCAATATCTACAATTATGTATGGTTCCTTACCGTAGTAAAAAGCATGGGTCATAGTAGCTGTTACGCGTGTTGATGTGCCTGCATAAGTAAATTTTGTGTTCACTCCTGTCCCCCAGGCGTAGTCAGTAGCAGGTTTATCAGTCTGCGTAAAATGAGCTGTAGTATCTTCTGCGTTTGCAGTAGTTGTATATCCGCCGACGATGAGTAACGCGAGTGTAATTAGACTGAGTGTAATTATCTTCTTCATCTTTATTCACCTCCTTTCGTTTTTAGATTTTTATATGTAAACTCTTCCAAAGCATTGTAGGGACTCACCACCTCCTTTTTTGCTTTTGAAGAAGGAATGGGACACAGATTTACACAGATGCACACAGATAAATTATTTCCTAAAATTTGTGTTATCCGTGTTTATCCGTGTCCTAATATTATTTTCTTCTAAAACTTTATCCCCATCGACACGCGATTCATCTTTGTTGCTCCATCCATTTTGCCACTGGCGACATTGGCGAAGTCAGTTCGCAGGCTAAAGCCTGCGGCTATCACCTTAAAGCCAAAGCCATAGGTTAGACCACTTACTTCCCTCCCTTTATTGAGATAGCCTATTCGGACAGCAAGGATGTTATAGGTGTATTCCAAACCTACATTTGTCCCCAGTTTAGAGTTGTAAAGAGGCTGGTTCAGGTCTATTGTTCCGGTAAGATTTTCTATGGGACAATATGCTAGCCCTACGCGTAAATTTAGTGGTAGTTCATCACCTTCTATCTTCGTCCCAAGATTCTCTAAGCAAGCACCTAAGGTTAAATCAGGTAGTTGGGGATAGTAAAGCACGCCTAAATCCAGAGCAAATCCTTTGGCTTTGACCTTCTTTAAATCTCGCTGAATATACTTTAGATTACCACCGATAGATAGATTATCGGTGTAGGGTCTGGCATAAGCGAAGAGTAAAGCAAATTCATTCGGATTCAGGTTACCGGTAAATTGATTTTGGTTATTGCGCGTCTCTATTTCACCCAGGTCTTGATAGATAATCCCACAAGCAAATACGCCTGCTTCATCTTCATCTTCCAATGGCTGGCAATAGGTAAGTAATGTGCGGGCAGTATCCTCTCGTTTATCGCCATACATTGCAGAGACCTCTTTTTGTTTCAGGCGTGCTAATCCTGCCGGATTGTAATAAATAGAGTCAACACTATCTGCCACAGCACAAAATGCCTCTCCCATTGCAGATGCCCTTGCTCCTACGCCCAGCTTTAAGAAATCAGCGCCGGTATCAGAAGCCGCCTGACAAATTATGGGAAAAGTTAGTATTGTTAGAATTAACGAAATAGTTTTGTTTAACATTTTATTTTACCTCCTTTTTTGGGACGCAGATTTTCGCAGATTATTAGGATAATATTTTTTAAAAATCCTGTAAATCCTGTACATCTGCGTCCTATTTTATTACTAATATCTTCTTAGTCCCAACTACACTTCCACCAATATGTAATTGATAGAAATAGACGCCTGATGAGACTATATCACCATCATCGTTTCTACCATTCCATAGGGTAGTAATATTTGACCCGGCAAGTTTATCTTCCTCTAATGTCTTGACTAATTCTCCAGCAATGTTGTAAATCTTAATGACTATATGAGCATTCACGGTTAAATCATACGGAATCTTTGTTTCTTCCTGATTGGGATTGAATGGATTTGGGTAATTCTGGTAAAGTTTATTGGTAGTTGGTAGTGGAATAAGTGACTGTGCTAAAGTTTTAATGAACCAAAAAAAAATTTATTGACAGAAGGGGTAAAATAATGTAAAATAATAAATGTTAAAAAATAGAATGTGAAGAGGTGATTAAAAATGACTAAAGCGGAACTTAGGGATGTAGATAGAAGGATAGAGCGGCTTTTAAAGAGTCAGGAAGAGTTTAGAAAGAGTCAGGAAGAGGAATTTAGAAAGAGTCAGGAGGAATTTAGAAAGGGCAATGAGGAGCTTAGAGAGGCTCAGAAAAAGACCGATGAGCAACTTAAAAAAACCGATGAAGAATTAAGGGCTATGTTCAAAAAGAGAGAGGAGGAACAAAAGAAAGTTGATAAACAAATAGAAAATCTGCTTAAATCCGTAGATGGTGTAACCAAAGGGATAGGAAGAATCCCCGAAGGATTAGCCTTTGCTTCTTTTAAAAGAATATTCAAAGGATTAGGGATGTCTATTGAATGGACCAATCCAAACCTGAGAAGAAGATGCAATGGAAAAGAGATGGAAATAGACATATTGAGTTTGGTGAAGAAGGATAACCAGAATTTCATTATCTCTATTGAAGCAAAGGTATATCTAACTATAAAAGATGTTGGTGATCTTTTAGAAGACATTAAGAACTTCTATAACTTTTTCCCTGAATACAGAGATATTCCTCTTATTGCTGGCTTGGCATTTACAAATTATGCAGAGAATGCAAAAGTATATGCAGAGAAGAAAGGCATTTACCTTCTCTCTCTATCTGATGACACAATGACCCTTGCCAACAGCAAAGATTTTAACCCAAAGGTATGGGTTTATGGGAATTAGTGAATTAGCGAATTAAAGATTTAGGACGCAGATTTTCGCAGATTATCAGGATTAAAATTAAAATAAATATAATTTTTTCTATCTGTAGTGAGCATCTTTAGATGCGCTCCCCTTTTTAATGCAAACTTTCCATGAAACTACATTTCTATCCATGAAACGGGTCTAAAGACCCTCACTACATTTCTATCCATGAAACGGGTCTAAAGACCCTCACTACATTTCCTTACCTACATTTCCTTACCTGATAATCGCAATCTTGCCTGTCTTCTTCTTCCCATCACCAGTGGTCAACACATAGATGTATACCCCACTATCTATCTTCTTCCCATAATTATTCCGAACATCCCAAATCCAGGTGGCGCGTTTGCCTTCTTCATCTTTGACTAAACTACCTGAGATGTCGTAGATGCGGATTTGGGTATCTTCTGGTAACCCTTCAAAAACGATATTTTCATCCCCGCGGCTGGGCTTGAACGGATTCGGATAGACCACAACCCCATCAAAACCCGCCGCTATCCCTTCCCCAATCAAGATAAATGTCCCAAAATGCGGGACATCGCCATAGACAAAATTATTTCCGACTAAGACCTGTGCATTGGCTACCTCCACCCACCTCGATTCAATTGATTCCTCATCCAGAATGTATAATTTCAATGTCTCCTCGGCTACATTCTTGGGTGGCTGATGGTAATAAATTATCATTCTGGTCGTTCGTGTCCCAAAATCACCTTCTATCGGTCTCTTATCCCCATCTTTAGCTACTATGCGGATAATGGTGTCAGTTAGCAGACAAAATCCCGGGTTATAATGATTCATCCGCAAATTCGCTATCTTAATCTCATCCTCATCCAGACCTGGTTTATCTATCTTTAGGTAATAATCTTTACTTACACTATGAGACTTAATGTCTATCTTCAAGCCTCCCTCTTCAACCTTTACATTACTTGCGTCATCGTATAACACAGCAAAATCGTTACTTTGAGACTCTATGCTCTCGGCTCTAATACTAATATGGACATCAGGTGCGGCTCGGTTAGTCTCAATTGTTACCGTGCCTATCTCTATGCCGTTATAGAAGGTGATACGGGCAGGTTTTATCTGACCAAAGTTAGTTGTAAGAGAACCAGTGTGGTTGTAATCACTTGCCAGATTGCCATACCTGTCCAGGGCAGTTACTTTAATGCCAAACTTCGTATTGATAATCTGATGGTTAATCGGGTCAAAGTCAAATCGATTCACTCTACCAGATCTGACAGTTATGCTGGCACTGCCTTGTATCTGTTCTACTCTGCAGGTAAGTATCCCTTCCCCTGACTTTGTCCCGGCGACAAAAGTCGTGTTTGTGCCAATAACATTGGTCAACTCGCCCAGTTCACTTCCTACTTCCCATTTCCCATTTCCTACCTCTTTCTCATTCCCATATTTGTCATATCCATAAGCGGTAAATGTGGAAGTCCCGGCTACCTCTACCACCACCTCTTTGGGCAGAATGGTTATCTTTGCCAGTTTTCCTGGCACAATTCGGATATTAGCCGTGCCAATAACTTCTTCTGCACTTACCTTGATGATGCCTGATGCCGCCTTTGTGCCAGCAGTAAATGTGGTCATTGTGCCGAAAATATTACTCAAATTCCCTATCTCATTTCCCACTTCCCATTTCCCATTTTCTACTTCTTTCTCATTCCCATTGCCATCATAGCCTCTGCTGGTGAATAATTGTGATTCATCAGGCATCAATGTTACACTTTCTGGCATAACCTCAATCAAGGAAAGACTGCCAGCCTGAACTAAAAATGGATTGCTTGTGCCTGTTTTTCCCTGGTATCCTGCCGTAATCGCGCTCGTGCCTGTTCTGGTAATAGAGCCGATGCCAGCCCAGATACCTGCCACAAAGCTGGTGGTTAGCTTCGGATTTAAGCTCAGCGAGGTATCCTCTAACTGGACTTTATCACTAAAGTTAAGCATAGTGTTACCGTAAGAATCTTGTGCCATAATGGTGATGGGAAAAGGAATGCCCGCAAGACAATTGCTAATAGTCCCAATCAGAAAATGGTCAAGGCGGTTATGGCTAACTAAAAAGGGATTACTTGTGCCTGTTTTTTCTTGGTAACCTGCCGTAATCGCGGTCGTGCCTGCTCTGGTGATAGAGCCAATGCCATCCCAGATACCTGCCACAAAGTTGGTGGTTAACTTTGGATTCAAGCTCAGCGAGGTATCCTCTAACTGGACTTTATCACTAAAGTTAAGCATCGTGTTACCGTAAGAATCTTGTGCCATAATGGTTATGGGAAAAGGAACGCCTGCAACACAATTGCTAATAGTCCCAATCAGGAAATGGGCAAGGCTGTTATGGCTAACTAAAAAGGGATTGCTTGTGCCTGTTTTACCTTGATAGCCTGCCATAATCGCAGTAGTGCCTGCTCTGGTAATAGAGCCAATGCCATCCCAGATACCTGCCATAAAGTTGGTGGTTAGCTTTGGATTCAATGTCAGGCTGGTATCTTCCAATTGCACCTTATCGGTAAAGCTGGTTACCGTATTGTTGTAGGTATCTTTTGCAGTGATGACAACAGAGAAGTCTATCCCGGCAGTTTGATTGGTGATAGTGCCGATTAAGAAATGGTCGAGGCTACTGGGGATGATAAAGAAGGGATTGCTTGTGCCTGTTTTACCCTGGTAACTTGCCGTAATCGCGCTCGTGCCTGCTCTGGTGATACTAACTGTACCATCCCAGATGCCCAGGCTAAAGTTTGTGGTTTTAGGCGGACTAATGGTGCGGCTGGTATCAGTTAGTGTGGCGGATGAGTTAAACATATCAGCGATATTTCTCCAGCGGTCATAGGCATTGATGCTGACTGGGAAACTAATACCTGCGGTTTGAGTAGTTATGCTGCTAATGACAAAATACTCTACTTCACCCCCACAGACCCAGAAGGTGTTACTTGTACCTCGAATATCCCCATAAATAACAGTAATACTGGTAGTGCCTCTTACGGTGATAGAGCCAGATCCATTCCACATACCATCTATAAATGAAGTAGTCTGAGTAGGTTTAAGGCTGTTACTCAAGTCAATTAGAGTTACTGTCCTGGTAAAAGGAATAGGATTTTCGTAGGCATCTCTGGCGGTGATTTTAATCGGGAAATTCATCCCCGCAGTCTGGGTAGCAATAGTATCAAAGGTGAACATTGCTAATTCGCCAGAACTGGTAGTAATAGTGCCGGAGATAGCAGGTGGTAGAGTAGATAGGAGTTTTATCCTAACTTTATCGTTGGCATTAGGTGAAACCCAGTAGGTAATAGTGGCTATCTGACCGGTATTGGTAGTCGTAGTAGTGGTGGCGGATAGTGTTCCTGCTTTACCAGAAAGCACCACTACCTCTAAATTACAACTAATCCCTGCAGACCCAACCGCATTACCATAAACATCGCTTAATTGGGCAGTGATGCTTACTGAACCACCCGCCAGGATGTAAACAGGATTTTCAGGATAGACGAGGAACTTAAATGGCTCGCCTGGCTGGACATAAAATGGATTGCTTGTGCCTGTCTTACTCTGGTAACCTGCCGTAATTGCGGTTGTGCCTGCTCTGGTGATGCTAACTGTGCCATCCCAGATGCCACCAGTGAAGTTAGAGGTGATAGTAGGTTGGATGGTTTGAGAAAGGTCAGAGAGTCCAACTTTATCTTTGAAATTTAGCACTACATCACCAAATTCATCATAAGCAGTCATCTTTATTTGAAATCCTGTCCCTGCTATTTGGGGAGAGGAAATTGTGCCAAACAGGAAATATTCTACGCCAGTGATATAGAAGGACGCCCTTGCCTCATATCCTGAAATAAGTCCATAGGCAGTAATGGTTATCGTGCCAAATCCCTGGTCATTAACGGTAAAGGTAGTAGTAAAAGAACCGCCAACACAGGTAGATAGAGCAATAGTGGTAGTATTGCCAAATTCTATGCGAATGGTTTCTGTCGGGTAGAAATTGCACCCGCTAATAGTGACCTGCTTACCTACTACACCTCTTGTAGGTGAAACCAGGATAATCATCGCCGGTGAGAGTGTTGTCGCAAAGGTGATATTGGAAAGTGGGGAGAGATTGAAATCATCATCCCTGGCGCGAATACAGAAGTAGTAGGTGGTAGTTGGGCAGAGGTTAGGGACGGTAAAAGATTCAGGAGAGCCAGCATCTTTGGGAACAATAGTGGATGTAGCTTTATTAGTCAAGTGCCAGTTTTGTGGGGTAATGGTGAAGGTAGCGCAGCGGATGTAGTAGCAGGTAGAAGAGCCTTTATCTTTGTCATCACCAGGTGCAGTCCAGGTTAAGGAAATAGAGGTAGGTTTGGGATTAAGAGCCTTAAGGTCAGTTATGCGAGAAGGGGGAACAATATCTGTATTATAGCAATTAGTCCGCCTTATGTCGTGATTTGCCATCGGCCATTCCAACGCACCCTTTTCACATTTACCTTCATAGTCCCAGATGTAGACTTTAGGTATTGCCCAGGCAATATGCATAAATTCTTCACCTGCACAAATTACCTCTACATCCCCATCTAAATCAATATCGGCGATGACAAGAGGTGAAGTTCTTCTATCCTCTGGTTTCATAAGTAGATTTAACTTCTGCGTCCCATCGTTATTCCAGATAGTTATAGTGCCCTTTTTCATATAATATATACTTTCTATAACCTCAAACTGATTATCATTATCCATATCTGAGATTAATGGATGAGATGGACCTCTTTGACTACCCGCTTTAGGCCAACCAGTTACATTACTCCCATCATGATTTAAGACATACAGGTAGTTACAAGTATCAATAATCACCTCCATATCTCCATTATTATCGATATCTCCAAGAATAACTGAGTATGAGACATTGTAATCATTACCTCCTACTTGTTTTGGATAACCAAATACATCACTACCATCGTAATTTAAGGCGTATAAAAATATCTTTGGTGACTGGTATGAGGCAATGATAATCTCTAACTCATCGTCACTATCAATATTTCCAACAGCAAATACATCAGGAAAACCATCTGGATAGGGTATAGTTTTGGGCCATTGACCCGGAGCTAATTCACCATCACTTTGTAAAACATAGACCTTACCTTCTGTTGAGAAGGCTATAATCTCATGATTTCCATCTTTATCAATATCAGCAATAATAGGGTGATAGCCACCTTGTAGATTTATCTCTTTAGGCCAATCCCCATCTACTAATGTTCCGTTATGATGCCAGGTATAGAGCTTATCGTTCATCTCCACCACAATCTCAAGGTCTCCATCATTATCTATATCACCTATGGCAGGTGAGTTTGAATTCGTCCCCTCCTTAGGAAAACCAGGTACATTGCTACCATCATGATTCAGGACATAAAACCTTTTTCTACCACTTATGATAATCTCCAACTTATTATCATTATCCATATCAGCTAAGATAGGTGTCCCTGCTATATCACCATTTTCTTCTACTGTTATTAGTTTAGGCCAGTTATCTACAAAGTCACCATTATGATGCCAGATATATAGATAATTCCCAGTAACTGCACTTACGACCTCTAAATCCCCATCACCATCTATATCTCCCACTGCTGGTGATACTTGTATCCTAAATGAAAGAGGTTGAGGTATTTTAGTCCAGCCCTGCTGATAGATATTCACCTCTATTGATTTATATGCAGTATTGTTAATAGTCTCTGCCTCTGGAATAGTATCATAAGGGTCTATGACTACATAAATCTTATACTCACCTATTGGTAAATCAGGAATCCAGTTTATCTCTGTTGTTTCTCTTCCTTTAGCATAAATTGTAGTTATTGTCTTAGACCCTATCTCTACACCATTTACTGGGTCTCCAAGGAAGAATTTAATCAATACATCTGCTGCATCTGTATCACCAAGATTATGAATAATGGCAGAGATTTTTGTTTTTTCATTTGGTCGTGGGAAGTTAGGATTAAAATTAATATCAATTGGTTCAATCTCTAATTCTGGCTTATTTTGTTCTAATCCTGCCCTTGAAATAGTCAATGCTGGGTCTCCTAACATATTCCATTCATGCTGCCAGAGGTAATTATATGAATTAAGTGTTAATTCACCGAGAGAGAAACTGTTATAACTATACTCTGCCATAAATTGATATGCCTTTATAGGATAAATAATACCATCAGTTGTTCCTGCAGATGCTCCCCAATAAGCAATAGCACCACCATTTTCTTTCTTAAGGAAAGCCTCTGCAAGACAATCAGGAAACTTACTGTCATCCCATAAAAAATCAGCCGTATCACAAGCAGCGCCAAAGACAACAGGCAATTTATCACTATTATAAAGGCTATTTACCTGTCTAACTGAAAACGGTGATTCCGTATTCATCGCCCACCCTAAAGGATGTCCATGTCCATTATAGGTTACTAATAAGTGACCATCATTAATTGCTTCAACAACTATTCCACCTGTACCTGTTTCTTCGATCTTAGTTACTTCAAACCCCCCAGGTAAGAGATAATAATTTATTAAGGCATCAAAGTCACCACCAAAACCTTTTCCATCTACCATTAAAACTTTATTCCGCCACTTTCCTGGTATAGGATTTTTTTCATATTCGATTATCTTGTTAACCATCACCTTTGTGTCTGTTCCAGATTCTACAGGCAGTCGACCTATCATTATATCCATTGTCCAGTATTCCCAAGATAGACTTTCATCATTGATACAGACATACCAAGTATCAGCTACTGGTTCACCTATATAGGGATATATCTCTCTAAGAAACTTTGGAGGTACATAGGAAAAATACTGTTTCTCACCATCTCCAAAGATAACTACATAGCCAAGATGGTTATCTTCCATAGAAGGAGCAGACCAATTGTTATAGACATATTTGATAAAATCTTTGATAGAAGTAGTCGTTCCTTTCTCAGTAATAGGGAATTCGTTGTAGATAGCGGTGGTATTGACTATTGCGACATTGAAGCCGTTGTATTCTGCCCGATGCTCGGCTAATCTTCTTAAATCTTCGTTATTGTAGAATCCCTCAGAGGTAATAATCAGATAATCCGCAGAGTTTGCTGGGTCTTTCAGGTTGGTGATGTAGCTTAATGTTCCTGTTCTTTTAGTGGTAAGTGGTAAGTGGCGAGTGGTAAGTGGTTTGTAGTTTAAGAGTGTGTGTTTTAATACATTGGCAAAAGGTGAAGCCATCTCTGGTTGTTTTAGTGATAGAGGTACTCCCTTTTTACGCAGGTAGTTTATTTCTATCTTCAGGTTAGGATAGATTCTGAGTTCTTTTTTTGCAGGGTTGAATTGGATGGGATATATTTCTAACCTTAAGATGCGCTGGTCACGGATGTAGCCGATGGAAGCAATCTTACAAGGGTAATTGGGTAATTGGGTAATTGGGTAATTGTGCTTCGCAACACTCTTCGAATTGGGTAACTTCTTTGATTCTTCAGATTTTTCTCCCAGATAAATCTGGGAGTCCGGAGTCCTCAATTTATTGAGGGTTTCTCGATTCTTCAGTCCTTCAGTCTCCATAGGATACCAGATGTCCTGCTTGTAAAACTCTTCATCTATGAAAAATTCTTCAGCAACATATTTGTAGCCCTCTGGGGTGGTTTTTACTACTTGCTTGGGGACAGGAAATATGACAATGGGTGAATGGGAGAATGGGTGAATGGGTGATGGGGAAGTAGAAGAGATTGAAATCTCTACGCCATCCGGGATGGCAAGCATTAACTGGATTACGGGTAGTTTAGGTTTGCCGACTTCCTGAGTAAATCTGTATTCATGCCCTGGAATACTCAAAATCTGAAATGTCTCTGTTCCTTCACTCCGAGCTCCGAGCTCCAAGCTCCGAGCTTGCTTCACATTCACACCAAACACATTCGCTTCGAGCGTAATGCCTGAGCTATCATCCTTGACTACCTCAATCTCTGGCGGAGTAGGAGAAGATACACCTTCTTTAAATGGCAGCCAGGTGCTTGCATAGGTGATACTTGAAAAGAGTATTAAGTTAATGCATGCAATAATTATCGTTTTATATATCATAATGGAATTTAAATTGAAATATAATTAAAATACGATTGAAATATATTGTTTTTTTTCTGCCAAATTCCATCTATTTCTACATATTTCTATTATATTTCCACCAATAAATATACCATAAAATAATACAGAAGTCAATTAGAAAAGCAACTAAAGGATTAAGAAACTGAAGGACTGAACAAGAAAAATCGCCACGAAGACACAAAGGCACAAAGGAAACACAAAAAAACATAGTTTTAATCTTCGTGTATTAGTAACTTAGTGGCAATATTACAAACAACCCTCAATAAATCTGTTCCTGACAGAGCCTGCTCCTGATAGGTTTCAGAAGTTCAGGAATTGAGGATTCCGAAACCATAGATAAAAAGAAAGACCTGATTCTTTCCGGCCGAAAAAGAAATCAGGTCTCTCTTGTTTAATTAGGATACTCCTAGCTATTTTTATTCATACATTTATGGTGTGGGTATGAATGAAAGTGTAATGTAGAATACATCCTCGTATATATCCATTGGGTCATTCTCTCTAATAACAATTCTTGCCCATAGGTCTTGGTTATACTTTACTCGCTTTCCATCCACACATGGTAATGGAGTTCCTGGCATATCACCATTAAAAGCTGGTGCAAGTGTAAATGAACCTTTACTTGGTTCTCTCCCACTTGGAGTTGCCATCGCATAGTATGTTGTAAGTGTCGCATTATCCGCATGGTTTCTCTTTACATGGTCACACCCTGATACTGCTATCTTTAGAGAGTGTGTACTTGTTGCAATTGCTGATACATGGATATTCGTCCAGTTAATCATATAATCGTTACCTGGTATCATTCTCCCGTCCCACTCAAGATGGTCATCATCAATATCTACATACATACATGCTCTTCCATTAAAAGTATGCGTCATAGTTGCTACCCATGGTCCTGCACATTCCTTTTCATATGGAGTATTTTCACCTTTACCCCAAGCATAGGGATAAGCTGATTGAGGTGGTGGAGTGTATCCGTCTTCTGGTGTAAAGAATGCTGCAGTAGCTTCTGCATAAACTGTAGTTGTGTATCCTCCTGTAATCAACACGCTAAGAGTAATTAGAGTAATAGCTAATAGATTCTTCATTTTTCTTCACCTCCTTTTGTTTTAGATTTTTATGTTAACTCTTCGCCAGCGTTGAAATATCTCACCACCTCCTTTTTTGCTTTTGAAGAGAGAAGTTTTTCGTAATTGTTCACCGCAGAGACGCAGAGAATTTTCCACCTGTGCGGTTAAATGTAAAATGGATAATGTAAAATGAGAAATGTAAAATGTATAACTGAAAGGTAATGAGTCTTGTGAAGTACTAAAATTCCCCATTTTTCATTTCCTATTTTACATTTTACATTTATTTTTCCTTTGCGTCTCTGCGATGAATTAATCTAATCGCACAGGTGGAAATTTACTCTTCAGAACTGACCCGAGCTACGCAGGATACAAGCCTGCGGCTACCAACTCACGGAGAGGGATATGCGGTTCATGTCTTCTGCACCATCCATTTCTCCACTTGATACATTGGCAAAATCAAGCTGATAGACTTTGTAGTTTATTCCAAACCCATAAGTTAAACCATCTACCTTCCTGCCTTTGTCAAGATAGCCGAGCCTTATCGCCAGAATATTGTAGGTATACTCAATGCCTGCGTTTATAGCCAGCTTAGAATTATAAAAATGCTTGTTTAAGTCCAGTGATAGGAGAAGATTATTCATTGGTTGGTAGGCAAGCCCGGTTCGTAGATTTAGTGGTAATTCATCTCCTTTTATCTTACTACCGAGATTTTCTATGCACGCACCAAGGGTTAAATTTGGTATTTGAGTCTTGCACAAAACCCCAAAATCAATACCAAATCCCTTCCCTTTCATTTCCTTCAGGTTACGCTGGATGTATTTCAGGCTTCCACCTAAGGATACATTTTCATAATAGAGTTTGCTGTATGAGAGGATGAGGGCAAATTCAGATGGACTGATGTCTCCTGTGGGTGCATTAGCCTTGTTCCTGGTTTCTATCTTGCCTAAATCCTGATGTATTATGCTTATACCCATTACTCCATCTCCTTCCCATTCTTCAATCGGTTGGGCATAGCCTAAGAAGGTTCGCGAAGTATCCTCTCGCTTATCGCCATACATCGCCCAGACCTCTTTTTTAGTCAGATAGGCTAATCCAGCAGGGTTAAAGTAGATAGATTCTACACCATCTGCTACTCCACAAAATGCCTCTCCCATTGCAGATGCCCTTGCTCCTACGCCCAGCTTTAAGAAATCAGCGGCGGTATCCGCCCCTGCCTCGGCATTAGGGAGTAGAAAGTAGAGAGTAGAGAGTAAAGAAAGAAATAGAGTTATACTTACCTGTTGTACCTTTTTGTTTAACATTTTATTTTACCTCCTTTTTTCGGGACGCAGATTTTCGCAGATTATTAGGATAATATTTTTTAAAAATCCTGTAAATCCTGTACATCTGCGTCCTATTTTATTACTAATATCTTCTTAGTCCCAACTACACTTCCACCAATATGTAATTGATAGAAATAGACGCCGTTGGAGACGATGTCATTATCATCATTTCTACCATCCCAGATAGCTTCGTAAGAGCCTGCTGAAATTCGACTTTCCTCAATTCTCCTGGTTAGCTCGCCGGCGATGTTGAATATCTTAATCTCTATCCTGGCACTATCTGTCAGGTCATACGGAATCTTTGTTACTTCCTGATTGGGATTGAATGGATTTGGGTAATTCTGGTAAAGTTTATTGGTAGTTGGTAGTGGAATAAGTGACTGTGCTAAAGTTTTGATGAACCAAAAAAAAATTTATTGACAGAAGGGGTAAAATAATATAAAATAATAAATGTTAAAAAATGGAATATGAAGAGGTGATTAAAAATGACTAAAGCGGAACTTAGGGATGTAGATAGAAGAATAGAGTGGCTTTTAAAGAGTCAGGAAGAGTTTAGAAAGAGTCAGGAAGAGGAATTTACAAAGAGCCAGGAAGAATTTAGAAAGGGCAATGAGGAGCTTAGAGAAGCTCAGAAAAAGACCGATGAGCAACTTAAAAAAACCGATGAAGAATTAAGGGCTATGTTCAAAAAAACCGATAAGGAGATAGAGAAACTGATTAAATCTGTAGATGGTGTAACCAAAGGGATAGGAAGAATCCCCGAGGGATTAGCCTTTGCTTCTTTTAAGAGAATATTCAAAAGATTAGGAATGTCTATTGAATGGACCAATCCAAACCTGAGAAGAAGATGCAATGGAAAAGAGATGGAAATAGACATATTGAGTTTGGTGAAGAAGGATAACCAGAATTTCATTATCTCTATTGAAGCAAAGGTAT
>JBFLYA010000045.1 GCA_040757115.1 bacterium
GTTGTTTTCCACAATCAATTTCTACCTATTTCTATAAATTTCAATCTATTTCTATTATCTTATCTCCATATCACTTTTATCTCCTTATCCCCTTTCTTACACTTTTGATATATAGCCTGAACGGTTAAAAAAATTTGTAGTTATTGTCAGACACTACCGAATTTTTGGTGGTGTCTTAATCTAGCATAAAGGTTGAAATAGTGTCCGAAAAGGGTAACCGTTCAGGATATAGCCACAGAGTCACAGAGAACACAGAGGAAATATATAACCACGAATGAACACAAATACAAAAAGATTTGTAGTGCGAGGCTTTGGCCTCGCTTCTGGCAAGCCAAAAGGCGAACCTAAAGGTTCGCACTACATTTATGGGATGTCAGAGGTTAATTCGTGTGCATTTGTGGCTAATTTCCTTAATTCTCTGTGAACTCTGTGCCTCTGTGGCTGAACGCTTACCGAAAAGGAGATATGGGGATTATGGAGATAAGGAGATAAATTCATTCTAAAATTTTGCAAATTACAATGAATAATCTCCATATCTCCCTTTATCTCCTTATCCCCTTTTGGACACCAAATCTGCATAGATTTCACTATTAGCGTTATTTTCAGCCACCACCCAAAAATTCAGGGTGTGAGGTTTTGAGCAAGGCTTCTCGAATGCCGCTAATTTCCTGCATAAATAGAGTCTATAGTCTTGTGTCTGATGTCCAGTGTCTGAATCACAGAATTTCCAACATAAAACTTGACAAACTAATGGTTATTTGCTAAAGTATACCCAAATAAATTGAGTTTGCAAATATTTTGCTCTAAAAAGGGATCAAGGATTCGAGGGGTCAAGGATTCAAGGGAGATGAAAAATAAGGTGCTCACTCGACCCCTGGAGCCCTTGACCCCTTGAATCCTTTCAAGAAAGTTTTTGCAAACCTGTTTTCTTTGAGTATATAATCTGGAGGGAAGTTATGCTTTTAGCCATTGATATTGGGAATACAACGATTGTTTTTGGCGTTTATGACTATGATGAATTGAAATACCACTTTAAAATTGGTACAGATAAGAAAAAGACCGCAGATGAATATGGGAAAATTATCTCTGGTATGATTAAAACGAATATCTCTGCCGTTATAATCTCCTGTGTTGTCCCACCATTAATTCCCATATTTACGCAGATGGTCAAAGATTATTTTCAAACTGAGCCAGTGTTTGTTGAAGGAACAAAGGTTAAATTTCCTGTTCTTTATGATAATCCAGAAGAGGTCGGAGCAGATAGAATCGTTAATGCTATTGCTGGGTTTAGACTTTATGGAGGACCGATAATTATTGTTGATTTTGGGACAGCAACTACCTTTGATGTTGTCTCTCAAAATGGTGAATATTTAGGCGGAGCAATTGCCCCGGGCATTGCGATTTCCATTGAGGCATTGTGGACTAAAACCGCTTTACTTCCCAGAGTAGAATTGATAAAACCAGAAACTGTTATTGGTAAAACGACAATTAAAAGCATGCAGGCAGGAATATTCTATGGATTTGTTGGACAGGTAGATGAGATAATAACAAAGATTAAGCAAGAACTTGAATTAGAACCAAAGATAGTCGCTACCGGTGGCTTAGCCAAATTAATCAGTCAGGAATTAAGGTATATTCAATCAGTGAATCCTTTATTGACATTGGAAGGATTAAAGATTATTTATGAAGAGGGATTAATGAATGAGTGATTATGAGATAATCGTTGTTGGAGGTGGACATGCGGGTTGTGAGGCAAGTTTAGCCGCCAGCCGAATGGGTTGTAAGGTAGCTTTGATGACAATGCAAAAGGATACCATTGCCCAGATGTCCTGCAATCCAGCAATTGGCGGTCTGGCTAAAGGACAACTTGTTCGGGAAATAGATGCCCTTGGCGGCGAAATGGCGAAGGTGATTGATAAAACCGGCATTCAATTCCGCATGCTCAATACTAAAAAAGGTCCTGCAGTCAGGTCTCCGCGAGCCCAGGCCGATAGACAGGCTTATCAACAAACTATGCAAAAGATAGTCGAACATCAGACAAATCTTGAGATTATTGAAGATGTGATTGAAAAGATATTAGTAAAAAAAAATAAAGTGGTTGGAGTAGTCACAAGCCAGGGCGAGATATATTCAGCAAAAGCAGTTATTATAACGACTGGAACATTTTTAAATGGACTTATTCATATTGGACTCGAGTCTTATGAAGGTGGCAGAATTGGCGAAAAAGCCGCTTATGGATTATCCAGTTCATTAAAAGAGATTGGATTTGAATTGGGTAGATTGAAAACCGGCACAAGCCCACGAATTGACCGTGCAACCATTGATACCTCTAATTTAATCCAACAGGATGGGGATAAATTCCCTCAACCATTTTCTTTTTCTACTTCAAAGATTGAGATTGAACAAATCCCCTGTTATTTGACCTACACAAATCAAACTACCCATAATATAATCCAGAATAACCTTGACCGCTCGCCTTTGTATTTGGGTAAGATTAAAGGCACTGGAGTTCGATATTGTCCGTCTATTGAAGATAAAATTGTCAGGTTTGCTGAAAAAGATAGACACCAAATATTTATCGAACCAGAAGGTAGAACCTCTAATATCGTTTATTTGAATGGTGTTTCGACAAGTTTGCCAATGGATGTTCAAGAAAAGATGATTAAAACTATTCCGGGATTAGAAAATGCAAAAATCCTACGGTATGGCTATGGAGTTGAATATGACTTTGCCCCACCAACCCAATTAAAACCTACCCTTGAAACGAAACTCGTGGAAAATCTTTACTTTGCCGGACAGATTAATGGTACCTCAGGCTATGAAGAAGCCGCGGCTCAAGGCATTATGGCAGGAATAAATGCCGTGCTTAAATTAAAAAAGAAAGAACCATTCATTCTCAATCGTGCACAGGCATACATTGGCGTTTTGATTGATGACTTAGTCACAAAAGGCACCCAGGAGCCTTACCGAATGTTCACCTCACGGGCAGAATATCGCTTAATTCTGCGTCAGGATAATGCAGACTTAAGATTGATGCATTACGGACATAAATTTAACTTGATTGCGGATGCCCAATATGATAAACTCTTAAATAAGAAAAAACAGATTGAGAATGAAGTTTATAGATTAAATCATACCCGGATAAAAGGAACACCTTTAGCCCAGCTTTTGAGAAGAGATGAATCTCTGGATTGGGACACAGGTCTCCTGCCTGAGGTTATAGAGCAGGTAAAGATAGAAATTAAATATGAAGGCTATATCAAAAGGCAGATGGGACAGGTAGAGCAGTTCAAAAAAATGGAAAACTGGAAGATACCAATGAATTTTGATTATTCTGCCATTACCGGGCTTTCTAATGAAACAAGAGATAAACTTTCAAAAATCAGACCATTATCCCTTGGTCAGGCATCTCGAATCTCCGGCATCCGACCAGCAGATATATCAATATTAATGGTCTGGTTAAAAGCAAGTAAGCAGGAATAAAAGTAGAAGAGATAACTGTTCAGCCACGGATTAACACAGATTGACACGGATAAAATATAGCGGCTATTAACTGGAAGTTTACATAGGATAATACCCATAAATAAGGCATGAGAATAATCGTTCCGTTAGGAACATAATATCGGTAGGAATAGATAGACAAATCAATCAGTTCCGTAGGAACGATATATTGGTAGAAAATTTATGGAAAGCCATTTACCGATATGTTGTCCCTATGGGATATTAAATGAAGGATGAGGTAGAATTTTCACATTCTATTTTTTTCCATTTTATCATAAGAAATGAGAGAAGGCAAGCCAAATGGACATAATTGTCTAAAAATATAGAGAGTTATAGCACTAATTTGACATAGTGTAGTAATGGTTCACGCATAACTTGTTAATTCACTACGAGTAGTTACGAGTATTTAATTCTAAGTAAAGTTTTGAATAATAACTGCTATAGAATGGGTTTAGTGTTTATCTGTGGCTGAATAGTTGCATTGTTTTTGCTTGACAGAAGTTAAATAATAGGATATAGTTAGGGGTATGACCAATGAACGAAACTAAATCTTTTACTATTCATGACCTGCCGATTTCTGAAAGGCCACGCGAGCGATTACAGAAATTTGGCTCGGAGGCACTTTCTTCACAGGAGCTTTTAGCCTTGATTTTAGGAAGAGGAATTGCTGGAGAATCGGTAATGGTTACCGCTCAAAGGTTATTAACTACCTTTGGCAATGTTAAGGCAATCTCCGAAGCCTCGCTTGAAGAATTGGCAAAGGTGCGGGGGATAGGGCAAGCCAAAGCCTCCCAAATCAAAGCCGCATTTGAGCTGGCAAAAAGAAGCGATGAGGAAGTAGGAGAAAGGGTTTCTATAAAATCCTCAGAGGATGTAGCTAAATTAGTCAGACCAAGACTTAAAGATAAGAAGAAGGAATATTTTTTAATCTTATCATTAGATACAAGGAACAATCTAACCAAAATTAGCGAAATATCCATTGGCAGCCTGAATGCCAATTTAGTCCATCCCCGCGAGGTTTTCAAAGAGGCAATTCAATCCATCGCCAATTCGGTAATCTTAGTTCACAATCACCCCTCGGGAAATCCAGAACCATCAGAGGATGACCTTGAAATTACCAAACGGCTCATTGAAGCAAGTAAAATTTTAGGCATAGAAATCCTTGACCACATCATCATCGCTAAAACAGGATTCTATAGTTTTAAGGAGAAAAGGCTGATTTAAAAGTAGGAGCAACTATATGGCAAGAAATCATATTGCAGAACTGGAAAAACGGTTGTGGGATGTAGCAGATGAATTGCGGGCTAATTCTGATTTAAAATCATCTGAATACTCCCCACCGGTTTTAGGACTCATCTTTTTGAAATATGCGGATTATCGGTTTACTAAACAGGAGAAAATACTTTCTGAATCCCTGATTAAATCAGGGACAAGTACTCGCCGCAAGATTGGTAAAACAGATTATCAGGCCGCTGGTGTTATGTTCTTGCCAACTGAGGCAAGATTTTCTTACCTGTTAAACCTTCCTGAAGGTGCTGACATTGGTAGAGCAATAAATGAAGCAATGGAGTCAATTGAGCGTGAAAACGAAGGCCTTGTGCTACCAAAAACCTATCACAGATTTAAAAACAACCTGCTGGTTGAATTGATAAAGCTTATGTCATCAATTCCAGAGGATATAGAAGGAGATGCCTTTGGTAAGATTTATGAGTATTTCCTTGGGAAATTTGCTATGACTGAAGGTTCAAAAGGAGGAGAATTTTTTACTCCAACTTCTATTGTTAAATTGATTGTCTCTGTAATTCAACCGTTTCATGGAAAGATACTTGATCCTGCCTGCGGTTCAGGCGGTATGTTTGTTCAGAGCGCTGAGTTCGTTGAAGAACACAAAAAGCGGGCAATTGATGTGATTAGCATTTATGGACAGGAAAAAACAAGAGAAACAGTTAACCTTTGCAAGATGAACCTTGCTGTTCATGGTCTTTCAGGTGATGTTTTACAGGCTAATTCTTACTATGATGACCTGCACGATATGGTAGGCAAGTTTGATTTTGTAATGGCTAATCCCCCATTCAATGTAAACCGGATTGATAAAGAGCGTATTAAAAATGATAGAAGGCGTTTTCCCTATGGTATGCCTTCAGTGGACAATGGTAATTATCTCTGGATTCAGCTTTTTTACAGTGCTTTAAATGAAAAAGGACGGGCAGGATTTGTTATGGCTAATTGTGCAAGCGATGCCCGGGCAAGTGAATTGGAGTTACGGAAAAAGTTGCTTCAGGACAGAGTCGTTGATATAATGATTGCAGTTGGTTCTAACTTCTTTTATACGGTCACCCTGCCTTGCACATTATGGTTCTTGGATAAAGGTAAACACAATACAGATTGTAAGGATAAGGTGCTTTTTATTGATGCAAGAAAAATCTATCAGCAGATAGACCGAGCACATCGTGAATTTTTACCAGAGCAGATAGAGTTTATTGCTAATATCGTTCGCTTATATCGGGGAGAGGATATTGAAATAACACATGGCAGTGAGAAACTGACAAAAGCAACATTCCCAAAGGGCAGGTATCAAGATGTCGCTGGTTTGTGTAAAGTTGCTACATTAAAAGAGATTGAAGAACAAGGTTGGAGCTTAAACCCTGGACGATATGTAGGCGTAGTTGAAGAGGAAGTAGAGGATTTTGATTTTAAGGAACGGCTTGAAGAATTGAATGAAGAGCTGGAAGTTTTAAATACAGAAGCAAAAGAGTTGGAAGAGCAAATATCAGAAAATGTTGCAAAGATTCTGGAGAA
This sequence comes from bacterium, assembly GCA_040757115.1. Lineage (NCBI taxonomy): Bacteria > bacterium. Next base: position 6,301 of record JBFLYA010000045.1, read on the forward strand.
GTAAAAATGGTTAAAACACATCCACCTGAATCAGAAAATATAGAATATAAATCAAATTGGAATGATGATTGCTTAAAAGTTGTTTCTGCTTTTGCCAATACCAGCGGTGGAGAATTAATTATTGGCATAGATGATAATAAAAATATATTGGGTGTCCTTGATGCTAAAAAATTACTTGTTGATATTCCTAATAAAATAAAAGACAAACTTGGTATTATTCCTATTGTGAAGATAGAGAAAAAGAAAGGGAAAGAAATAGTTATGGTAAAAATAGAAGTATCTTCAGTGCCAATATCTTATGATGGAAGATACTATATAAGAAGCGGAAGCACAACTCAACAATTACAAGGGCAATTGCTTACTGACTTTTTAATCAGAAAATCAGGAAAAACATGGGATGAATTTATTGAAGAAAGTTTTACTCTTAGTGATATAAATTTTGAGACTGTTAAAGAGTTTAAAAGAAAAGCTGTTGATAGGATTCCATCAATTGTTAAAGAGGATGAAATAAAAGTAATTCTTGAGAAATTACATCTTATAGAAAATGAAAAATTGAATCGGGCAGCAGTTCTACTTTTTGGTAAAGACCCTCAACGGGTTTATCGGCAATCAATCGTAAAAATAGGCAAATTCTTAACTGAAACAGAGATTCAATTCACGGATATTGTCAAAGGGAATCTTTTTGAACAAATAGAAAACGCTCTTGAAATTCTCAGGTCAAAATATCTTGTAAGTGAAATTAAATATGAAGGTATTCACCGAAGGGATATTCTTGAATATCCTTATGAATCGTTAAGAGAAGCAATTATCAATGCGTTAATTCATAGAGATTATCTCGGCAGTTCCAATATTCAGATAAGGGTTTATTCCGACAAACTTATCATTATGAATGAAGGAAAACTTCCTCCTGAAGTGCCTGTGGACAAACTAAAAACCGAGCATTTGTCAAAACCGAGAAATAGATTGCTTGCTGAAATTTTTTATTATGCAGGTTTGATAGAATCCTGGGGCAGAGGAACAATCAAGATTGTGGATAATTGTTTGCAGCAAGAATTACCTGAACCTGATTTTGTTGAAGAATATGGCGTTATGAAAGTAGTATTTTACAAAGATAAATGGGCCGAGGAAAATCTTAAGAAAATGGGATTAAATGAAAGACAAATAAAGGCAGTGATGTATGTAAAAGAAAAAGGTAAGATTACGAATAAGGAATATAGAGAGATTTGTAATACATCTGAACGAACCGCAACGAGAGATTTAGCCAGTTTAGTTTCCTTAGAAATATTTGAACAAATAGGCATTACTGGCAAGGGGACCGAGTATATTTTAAGACGCCATAAAGACGCCAAAGATGCCATAAAGACGCCTAAAAGACGCCAAGATGAATAAAAAGGTTTAAAGAAATGAAAAATAGTGCAACATTTCGTTGCACGAATTGTGGGAATAAAATATCAGAAAATGTGGCAAAGATTCTGGAGGTGAAATAAACATGGAGGATAAAAATAATCTTAAAGAATATATGTTGAAGGAGATTGATATAGTTCAGGATATTATAAAGAGAATGGCTCACAATTCCTTTATGATAAAAGGATGGGCGATAACTCTGGTTGTTGCTACTCTCCTATTGAAAGGCACAAAATATCAAGCTCTAATTGCTTTTATTCCGTTGTTAGTTTTCTGGTTTTTGGATGCGTATTTCTTGTGGCAAGAGAGAATGTATAGAAAACTACATAACTGGATTATCAGTAATAGATTGAATACCGACGAACATTTATTTAATATGAACGCTTACCGATTTAAAAATGAGGTTCAGTCAAAATTCAGAATTATGTTTTCAATAACTTTAGGATGGTTCTATGGTTCAATAGCAATTCTGACGGTAATTTATACCATTATTCTATTTTTAACTCAAAATGGAGGTAATTGAAATGGCGAAAAAGAGAGTATTTGTTAGTTTTGATTTTGATAACGACAAGAGTTTGAAAGATTTTATTATTGGTCAGTCAAGATTACCAGATTCTCCATTTGAAGTTGTTGATACTTCAATGAAAGAAGCCTCTCCAGAAAAAGATTGGCTGGATAGGGCTGAGACAAAAATTAAAGGTTCTGATATGGTTCTTGTTATGGTAGGGCCGAAAACACATAAAGCCCCTGGAGTTCTTAAAGAGATAGCACTTGCGAGAAAATGGAATATACCGATTGCTCAAGTCATCGGCTATAAAGACGGTAATTATACACCGGTTCCAGACGCTGGGCGACTCTATTCCTGGAATTGGGACAATTTAAAAAAACTATTGAGTTAGGAGAAAAATTAAATGGCAAGAAGAGTTTATTTTGCATTTCACTATCAAAGAGATATCTGGAGAGTAAATCAGGTTAGACATGCTTGGGTTACAAAAGAAGATATAGAAGAAGCAGGTTATATTGATGCTGCTGAATTTGAAAAAGTTGAAAGACAAGGTGAGGAAGCAATCAAACGATGGATTGACAAACAATTAGAAGGGACATCTGTTACGGTTGTTTTGATTGGTTCTAAAACGGCAGAGAGAGAATATGTCCAATACGAAATCAATAAAAGTTGGAATAGGGGCAATGGACTTATAGGAATTTATATTCATGATCTTAAAGACCAGAATGGGAACACAGATTATAAAGGTGCCGACCCTTTTGTCAAATTGGGTTACAAAGGTATTAGGACATACGATTGGATTTCCGATAACGGATACAATAATTTAAGTGAATGGATTGAAGCAGCGTATCAGCGCGCTCAAAACAGACAAAAACAATAGGAAGTTAAACTTATGCAAAAGGTGAAGATAAAAGATTTAGGAAAAATTATTACTGGAAAAACACCATCCACAAAGAAACCAGAGTTATTTGGTTATGATTATCCTTTTATCACACCTTCGGATATTAACACATACGAGGTTTACTATGTTCAAGATACAGAACGTGGTCTTTCAAAAGAAGGATATTTGACTCAAAAGAGTAAATTGCTCCCACCAAAAACAGTCTGTTATGTTTGTATCGGTTCAACCATTGGAAAAATATGTTTGACGAAAAAACCAAGTTTTACAAATCAGCAATTGAATAATATTATAGTTGACCAGTCACGCTATGTCCCAGAATATATTTACTATCGCTTGAGATATGAAACTCCAAAAATTCAATCAATATCTGGTGGAACGGGTTCAGGGAAAGCCATCTATAATAAAACAGCATTTGAAGAATTTCAGTTTGAAATCCATGATTTACCTTTACAGCACAAAATCTCTTCCATCCTCTCCACCTACGATGACCTTATTGAAAACAACACCCGACGGATACAAATACTTGAAGAAATGGCACAGAGGATTTATCGGGAGTGGTTTGTTGATTTCCGATTTCCAGGACACGAAAAAGTGAAGTTTGTAGATTCAGAAATGGGAAAGATTCCCGAAGGATGGGAAGTCAAAAGACTAGGGGATGCCATTGAGCTAGCCTATGGAAAGGGATTAAAAGCTTCGGAACGAAAAAGTGGAAGCGTACCAGTTTTTGGCTCAGGTGGAATTGTAGGATACCATAATCAAAGCTTGGTTAAAGGGCCAGGAATTATTGTGGGAAGAAAGGGAAATGTTGGTTCTATTTTTTGGTCAGATCGTGACTTTTTTCCCATTGATACTGTATTTTATGTAAGAACTACAATATGCTTACATTACGTCTATTATTATCTGCGGCAGATGAATTTTATAAATAGCGATGCAGCAGTTCCAGGGTTGAATAGGAATCAAGCCTATTTATTGCCATTTTTAATTCCTTCAGAAGAATTAGTGGATGTATTTCAAGAAAGGATTTGTTCAAATTTTAAGCTTGTTACGGTCTTGAAATCAAAGTGTGAGATATTACGGACAAGTAGAGATATTCTCCTCCCCAAACTCATCTCAGGGGAACTTGATGTGTCGGATTTAGATATTGCTATAAGGGAGCAGGAATAATGAAAGGACAAACAGAATCTAAAGGACAAATTGTTTTATACAAGAACCGGCTTGAGGTCAGATTAGAACAGGATACTGTATGGTTAAATTTAAATCAAATCGCCAAACTTTTTGAAAGAGACAAATCTGTAATTTCACGTCATTTGGATAATATATATAAAACAAATGAGTTAAAGCGAACTTCAACTGTTGCATTTTTTGCAACAGTTCAAAATGAAGGAGGACGACTTATAGAGCGTAAGATTGAATTTTTTAATTTAGATGCAATAATTTCTGTTGGCTATCGGGTAAATTCAAAAAGAGGTACGCAGTTTCGCATTTGGGCAACAAATGTCTTAAAGAAACATCTTGTTGACGGATATACCATCAATGAAAAACGACTTAAGGTTGCCGAGCATAAATATAATGAATTACAGAACTCATTACGGTTATTAAGCAATGTTCTTGCTCTTGACGAAGTTTCTGACGAGACCAAAGGTTTGATTCAAGTTATAACTGAGTATTCCCGTGCACTTGACATTCTGGATGAGTATGACAATAACAGATTACCTATCCCAAAAGGGACAACTCAGTTAAAATATAGACTTACTTACCAGGAAGCGAGGATAATTATAGATGAGATGAGGGAAAAATTTAAAACCGCATCTCTTTTTGGACAGGAAAAGGATAAAAGTTTTGAAAGTTCGCTTAAAACAATTTATCAGACTTATGATGGTAAAGAGCTTTATCCTACAATAGAAGAAAAATCGGCAAACCTATTATATTTTGTTGTCAAAAATCATAGTTTTGTGGACGGCAATAAAAGAATTGCCGCAGCGCTTTTTATCTGTTTTCTACAAAAGAATGGAATTTTAACTCGTAAAGATGGAACGAGATGTATTGACAATAACTCTTTGGTTGCCTTAACACTGATGATTGCTATAAGCAAGCCATCAGAGAAAGATGCGATGATAAAAGTAATATTAAATTTATTGGTATAAATTATGACATCAAAAGATAACAAGTATTCAGAATCTGCATTAGTAGAAAGACCAGCAATGGACTTATTCAGCCAATTAGGCTGGTCTGTTCAGAACTGTTTCTATGAATTTGACGAGAATGGCAAAAGTTTTCTCAGCAGAGAAACAAAGGCAGATGTTGTTTTGGTTTCAAAACTTAAACCTGCTTTGCAAAAACTCAATCCATCTCTTTCTGAAACAGTTCTTGATGAGGCAATAAAAATACTTACCTCGGATAGAAGTTTGATGGGGATGGTATCTGCAAACCGTGAGGTATTTGATTTTCTTAAAAATGGAATTCTTGTTTCCTATCTGAATAATAAAAATGAGCAAGTTTCTGAACGAGTCCAAATTGTTGACTGGATAAATATAGAAAACAACGATTTCTTTCTGGCTTCACAGTTTTGGATTTCAGGCGAAATGTATACCAGGAGAGTTGACCTTTTAGGGTTTGTTAATGGTATTCCGCTTCTTTTTATGGAACTTAAAGCATCTCATCGCAACCTTAAAAAAGCCTATGATGAGAATTTAAGGGATTATAAGTCAACCATTCCGCAATTATTCTGGTTTAACGGAGTGATTATCCTTTCTAATAGTAGTCAAAGTAGGGTTGGAACGCTATCTGCTGAATGGGACCATTTTAGCGAATGGAAAAGGATTAACAATGAAGGTGAAAAAGGTATTGTTTCACTTGACACAGTTATAAAAGGTGTTTGTGAAAAATCCCGATTTATGGATATTCTTGAAAACTATACTTTATTTAAGGAAGAGAAAAACGGGACTATAAAAATTATTGCCAAGAATCACCAGTATTTAGGGGTTGAGAAGTCAATCAAAGCATTTCTTCAAGTGAATCAGAATAAAGGGCGGCTTGGTGTTTTCTGGCATACCCAGGGTTCAGGAAAAACAGAATCAATGATTTTCTTTTCACAGAAGATTTTAAGAAAAATACCGGGCAACTGGACATTTGTAGTTGTAACCGATAGAAACGAACTGGATGAACAGACCTATAAACGGTTTGTGCGTTCAGGGGTTATTCAGGGAAAACAGGAATGGGCTCAAAACACTGAGGATTTAAGACGATTGCTAAAAGAAGACCACCGATATGTCTTTACAACTATTCAGAAATTCAGGACAGAAAAAGGAGCAAAGCACCCTGTTATTTCTGACCGTTCTGATATAGTTGTTATAACGGATGAGGCACACAGAACCCAGTATGATATATTTGCTATGAATATGCGCAATGCTTTGCCGAACGCAGGGTTCATTGCCTTTACCGGCACACCGCTTATTGTTGGTGAAGAGAAGACAAAGGAGGTCTTTGGTGATTATGTCAGTATTTACAATTTTAAACAGGCAACTGATGATAAAGCAACTGTTCCACTTTATTATGAGAACCGAAAACCCAAAGTCCAGTTGGTAAACTTAAGTCTGAATGAAGATATTCAGCGCATTTTAGAAGATGCAGAACTGGATTCTGCACAAGAACAAAAGTTTGAAAGAGAATTCTCTAAAGAATACCAACTCATTACCCGTGAAGACCGACTTGAAGACATTGCTCAGGATATCGTTTTGCATTTTATGAACAGGGGTTTTATGGGTAAGGCAATGGTGGTTTCCATTGACAAGGCTACAGCGGTAAAGATGTACGATAAGGTGAAGAAATATTGGGATAGATACGCTGATAAATTACAAAAAGATTATAAGCATGCAACAGATGTTGTCAAAGAAGAAATCGGCAATAAACTGATTGATATGCATCAAACCGATATGGCAGTTGTGGTTTCGCAATCCCAGAATGAGGTTGAGGATTTAAAAGCAAAGGGAGTGGATATCACACCGCATCGCATTAGAATGAACAACGAACACCTTGACGAAAAATTTAAGGATGCAGATGACCCATTAAGGATTGTTTTTGTCTGTGCTATGTGGATGACAGGTTTTGATGTGCCTTCTTGTTCCACAATCTATCTTGATAAGCCAATGAAAAACCATACCCTTATGCAGACCATTGCAAGAGTAAACAGGGTTTTTGGCGAGAATAAAGTTGTAGGACTAATCGTTGATTATATCGGTGTGCTTCATAATTTGAATCAGGCACTGGCTATTTATGCTGCTCCTGTTGGAGAAGGTGGCGTTGAGACACCAATTATTGAAAAATCCGAATTGATAGAACAACTCCGTAAAGATATTCAGGAAATGATGGAGCTGTTAGATGGATGGGAAATATCTTTGCCAAAAATAATGGCATCTGAAGGATTAAAATGCGTCAGTCTGATAGATGATGCAGTTGAATGCATATTAGAGAGTGAAGAACGGCAGTCTATATTTAAAGAAAAGAATGCAATTATTCAAAAGACATACAAAGCAATATTACCGGATACTTCTGCCAGTGAATTCCAGTCAGTTGTGAAGACATTACAGGTTTTAGCAGACAAATTAGCTCCAATATCGGGAGCGGTTGATATTTCTGATGTGCTTAGGAGGGTTTCAGAATTATTGGATAAATCAGTGAAGGTTGAAGCAATGTATGTTGCAGAGACACCCGACGAATACAACGCAGGCAAAATACTGGATTTGACTAAAATTGACATTGATAAATTGCAGAAAGAGTTTAATAAAGGCCGTAGACGAATACTGGCAGAGCAGTTAAGAAAAGCAATTGAGGTTAGATTGCGTGCTTTATATATGCTTAATAAATCTCGGATGAATTATATGGAAAGATTCCAGCAATTAATTGATGAATACAATGCCGGGTCAATGAATGTGGAAGAGTATTACAGACGATTACTTGAGTTTGTTAAAAATCTGGATGATGAAGAGAAACGGGCGATGAAAGAATCTCTATCAGAAGAGGAACTTGCAATCTATGACTTGCTGGTGAATCCGCCGATTAAAATGACGCAGAAAGAGATTCTGGCAGTAAAAAAAGTAGCACACGACCTTCTGGAAAAACTGAAATCAGAAAAACTTGTCCTTGACTGGCGAAAAAAACAGCAGGCAAGGGCATCAGTTAAGTTATGCATTGAAGAAATACTCGAAAATCTACCACCAATATTCTCAACTGAAATCTATCATCAGAAGTGTGGTTTAATTTATCAGCATATCTATGAGTCATACTATGGAAGTGGTATGAGCGTATATGCACATCAAATTTGAAGAAAATGCAAAGCCATATTTGGAATCGGCAAAAATAAAAGTAACTATTCAGCCACTGATTAACACGGATTAGCACGGATAAATACAGAAGGCAGAGGGCAGAAGGCAGAAGACAACAGGAAGAAAAACCTTCAGCCTAATTATACGGACACGGATTACGAATTTTCAGTGTTTCATCCGTGTCCATCTGTGGCTGAATAATACAAATAGGAAAAACAATGAAAATGAACCGTCTTAATAAAATCTTTTTAAAAGCAAAGAGAAATAACGGTTTTACCCTTATCGAGGTGATAGTGGCAATAACCATTTTTGCCGTGAGTGTCCTTGCCATTCTTAATTTATTCTCCACAATACTTAAATCAACTACACAGATTCGTCATTATACCATCGGACTTATCCTGGCTCAATCTAAAATGGCAGAGATTAAAAGTGGTTTAGAAATAGAATCAGCTGGAATTTTCAAGGAAGATGATATTGAGTATGAATGGTCAGTTCATACAAATCCAACAGAAATTAAAAACATAGAAGAAATCAGACTTCAGGTGACATGGAAAGGTCAAAAGGCGAAAAAAAATATCGAATTAGTTGGGTATCGAGTTATTGAATCAAGAAAAGACAGGGAAGAAAAATGAACTGGTAACTAATTACCATTCACCAGTTACCATTTACTAAAGATAAGGAAGGGAAAAAGAGTGAAGAGGCAATCAGGATTTACTCTAATCGAAATTTTAATTACTTTATTAATTATCAGTATTACTGTAGTTCTAATTGCCAGTTCTTTTAGTTTGAGTTTAAAATCCTGGTCTTCTGTCTCTGCAAAGGTAGAGGTCTATCAACGGGTCAGGGTCTGTCTGGATATGATGAGTTCAAGAATCCGTAATGCGGTTATTTTCCCGTTAAATAAAAATTTAACCTTTAAAGGAGATAGATATTCCTTAAGTTTTATTACCACCTCATCAGATTTTGAAGGTTGGACAAAGGTAGATTTTGGAATAAAAAAGGAGGAAGAATTCTTATGGTTGGAAAAAGAAGAAGAATTGGCTAAAGGAGAAAAGATATTCTTAGGTAAAGGTATAGAATCAATAGAATTTATGTATTATGACTTTCAAGATGGGCAGTGGAAAGAGAGCTGGGATTCTTCTGAAACTGGACGACTACCATTTGCAGTTAAGATTTTCATTACCTTTGCAATAAGCAATGATAAGGTAGAAAAAATTACTATTCCGGAGGTAGTAATTATGATTCCGGCGGCAATGGAATCTATCAAGGAGTCGGAAAAGGTAAGTTAGACGTAACTATTCACCATTCACCATTCACAATTTCTTCCCTAAATTTCCTTAATAATGGTAAATGGTGAATTGTCAATTGTGAATTGTGAATTATCACTCTTCACGGTGTCAAGCAAACCTGGCCCAAGAGTTCGATGCACCGCTATAGCGCATCCAATGACTCTATTCGATAATTCATCAAATTTCACTTCGTGCTCTCCGTACCCTTCGTGGTGAATAGTTACTTCGCAGATTAAACGCGAAGGGAGAGGTGAGCCGGGATAAATGGGAACTTCGAGGTAGAAGAACCCTAATCCTTAAAGATAAGTTTCACAAAAAAACTGTTGACAGGAAAGAAGAGTTATGCTATGATAAGAATGTTTCCTGAAAGAGATTTCTAAAATTGACTAAAGAGGAGAGATGAATATGGCTACATATACCTTGCCTCGAGCAACATATGATTTATTAACAGAGGCATTAGGAGAAAAGCAAAGAGCAGAGACTTTTGCTAAGGCAATGGAGTCAGTAATTGAGGCAATTGATAATCGGGCAAAAGAGGGAATAGTAGAAAAAAAGAGCCAGATAAAGACGGAATTAAGAGATGAATTAAGAAATGAACTGGTAACAAGAGAATTATTTGAAGAAAGATTTAAGGTTGTAGATGAAAGATTTAAGACTCTTGATAACAAAATGGAGGAAAGATTTAAGACCCTTGAAAATGAGATGAACGGGAGATTTAAAATACTTGAAAATGAGATGAATGAAAGATTTAATGTTGTTGATGAAAGATTTAATGTTGTTGATGAAAAGTTCAAGAGCCTTAATTTTAGGCTTAATATCTTTATCGCCATTGCCCTTATTGCCCTAACCTTTGCTAATCCTACCTTTGTGAAATTAATAGAAAAGGTCTTTGGGATTTAAGAAAGAACACGAATTGGACGAATTAACGAATATCACGAATTTGGAACGCAGATGAACGCAGATTTTCAAGATTTTAAATATAAAATTATTGTAAACGTTCAGCCATAGAGGCACAGAGTTCACAGAGAATTAGGGGAATTAACCACATAAGGGAAAAATTTTGTAACCGTTCAGGGCTATACATTAGAAGTGTAAACAAGGAGAAATGGGGAAAAAGGAGAATTGGAGAAATGGCTCAAACTTTTTCGACCTGTGCGGTTAAATGTAAAATGGATAATGTAAAATGAGAAATGTAAAATGAAAATGTATAACCGAAAGGTAATGAGTCTTGCGAAGTCCTAAAATTTCCCATTTTTCATTTCCTATTTTACATTTTACATTTATTTTTCCTTTGCATCTCTGCGATGAATTAGTCTAATCGCACAGGTGGAATTTTTTTGTAAGCTGATTAAACAGATTACATTTTTTTATTGTAAGCGGATTGAACGGATTGAGCGGATTTTTTTTATTTCTTTTTCCGCTAAATCCGTTAAATTCGCTTACTAAATCCACCCGCTTACTATTAAAAATCTACTTCCTTAATTTTCTACCTGCACAGGTCGAAAAATTTCTCATAGAACAGATATAGCAACAGGGTTGATAGTTTATAGTTGATAGTTTCATAGACTATCAACCATCAACTATCAACAATACTTTTGTTGTGTTTGAAGTGGTTTCGCACTAAATCAGTACCATTCATTTGTGCTCTCTGACCACGCTAAACAGGGACGGTTCGGCTGAATCTATTTAACCAGTTACCAGTTCTGTTATAAATCTTCGCACCTCTTTATAATCATAGATATTATATCTGGCAAAGGAGGATGAAATCCCAACCTTGACAGAATATGCCTTTTGAGGAAGAACTTTAAACATATCCTCATCTGTGGCATCATCACCAATGGCTAAAATAAATTCATAATTCTTGTTCGAGATAAAATGCGTGGCTATTACCCCTTTATTTATACCAGCACTTTTAATCTCGATGACCTTCTCTCCTGATAAAATCTGGACATCGATATTTGCGGTTAAGGAGATTAAATCATCTATTAACTCTTTGGCTCGAATAGAGGCAAGTTCAGGGTCTGATTTGCGGTAATGCCACACTAATGAAAATTCCTTTTCTTCGATAAACGAGGCAGGTAACCTATCTACGGTTAATTTAAGTAACGGGTAAAGTTTAGATTTCCAGTCAGCAGATACAGGTTTTAGCAGTAACCAGTCTTTATTTTTTTCTTTTAGCCAAACGCCATGTTCTGCGGATAAAGAAATATCTAATCGACCAAACCACTTCTTTACTGTAGATTTATCTCGACCACTAACAAGCACCACCTCTGTATCTGGATATTCGGATAGGATCCTGATAAGTTTTAATAGGCTATTATCCGGTTTAGAGCTCTGGGGTCTGTCTGTAAGCGGGACTAATGTTCCATCGTAATCTAAAAAGATAATTCTTGAATTAGAGGTTTGAAAATCTTTTATTATCTCTTCTTTTTCCAGATGAGATAAAAGTTTTGTCATTCGGAGCATCTTTTGTTTATTCAAGTCTAAAAGTTCGGAGATAAAATCACCTGCCCACCGAATAACATCATAATCACTCAGTCTTTTCTGCATAATCTTAATTCTTCTTGTTTGTTCTTTTATGGACATTGATAAGGCATCTTTTATGGCTTGAGCAATTTCTTGTTTATGGTTTGGGTTGATGATAATTGCCTCGCCAAGTTCCTTAGCCGCACCAGCCATCTCGCTTAAGATTAAAACCCCTTTTTTATCTGATTGTGAGGCAATATACTCCTTTGCTACCAGATTCATCCCATCCCTCAAAGGGCTGATTAAGGCAATATCCGCAACATTATACAAGGCAACTAATTGTTTAAACGGAATATGTTTATATTGATACTGGATGGGTGTCCAGCCGACATTTCCAAACCGACCATTGATTTTTCCGATAAATTCATCAATCTTGATTTTTATCCGTTGATAGCGTTCTACTCCGATTCGAGATGGAACAACGATTAACAAAAGAGTGATTTTATTATGCCAGTGTGGATTTTCTTCAAGGAATAATTCATAGCCTTCCAGACGATTGATAATCCCCTTGGTATAATCAAGTCTATCTACGGAGAGTATAGTTTTTGTATTCATTAAGATTCTGGCAAACTCATCTTTTTCTTTCTGGACATCAGGGTCAGCAGCCGCCGCATAAAACTTTTTATAGTGAATACCCATAGGAAAGGTATCGGCACGAAGAATCCTATTATTTAAAGTTAGACTTCCAAGATTATGTTCTAATCCTGAAATCCGTAAAACACATCTCAGGAAACTCTGGGTATAATCAATTGTATGAAATCCAATTAAATCTGCTCCTAAAAGTCCCTCTAATATCTCTGTGCGCCATTTTTTAGGTAAAAGGCGATATATTTCATAAGGTGGGAATGGGATGTGCAGGAAAAAGCCAATAAGTGATTCTGGCCTTTTTTCGCGGATGAGTTTTGGAAGTAACAAAAGATGATAATCATGTATCCATAAAATATCATCTGACTTTAAAATTTTACAAATTGCCTCACAAAAGAATTCATTTACCTGTTTATAATAATTCCATAAATTTTCGTTAAATTCAGCATAGATAGGAAAACAATGAAACAATGGCCAGATAGTTTTGTTGCAAAATCCATGGTAGAAATTATCCATCTCTTTTTCCGGGATAAATACAGGTGAACAGTTATATTCCTTAATGGTTTTCCTTCTTAAGGCAGGTTGATATTTTTCTTTCACGGTTACCCCGGGCCACCCAATCCAGAGATGCTCAAGTGGTGTAAATGAAGAATCTTTCAAGGAATCAAGGTAGTCACTTAATCCAGTAACAAGTCCACCCGAACTTTTTACTAATTCCAGTGCCCCTTCTTTTTCTATAACCGTAAATGGTAATCTGTTAGAAACGATGAGTAATCTCATTAAATTTACACCCAATGTTATTTTAGATTTTAGGTAACCGTTCAGGGATATAGCCACAGAGTCACAGAGAACACAGAGGGAATATATAACTACGAATGAACACGAATAATAAAAAGATTTGTAGTGCGAGGCTTTAGCCTCGCTTCTGGCAAACAGGAAAGCGAACCTAAATGTTCGCACTACATTTATCGAATGTCACAGGTTAATTCGTGTCCATTTGTGGCTAATTTCTCTAATTCTCTGTGAACTCTGTGCCTCTGTGGCTAAACGGTTACGATTTTAGATTGCTGATTTTTGATTGAAAAATAAATCCAAAATCCGTAATCGAAAATCCAAAATTTATTTGATACCCCTACAGATATACAATATCCCCTTCATAAAACATCGATAAAAACAACAAGAGATAATCCTGGATATGTCTTGTAATCAAGAAATTATTTTTGATATGTTCTCGACCATTTTCGCCCAGTTTTTTTGCGTATTCAGGTTCATTAATAAGTCGTTTTATCCAATAAACAGTTCCTTCGATAGAGCGGGTTAAAACACCAGAATATTTATGAGTGATTTGAAGGGGTATGCCGCCAACTGCACCAGCGATAACCGGTTTTGCCTTCCAGAGTGCCTCTGCCACAGTTAAACCAAATCCTTCTTTCAACGATTTTTGTAAAACTACGCTCGAGGCTCGTTGTAAGGCATTTATTTCAATATCGCTTGCTGGTGGAAGGAATAAAACAAAAATATCCCTATCCTTTTCTGCCTCATTTCTAACTTTGTTCAAAACCTCCATCCCTTCAGGGTCATCTGTTGCTCCGCCGCCGGCTAAAATCAGTTGACAATCAACATACTTCTTTACCTCAAAATATGCCTCAATTACACCTAAAGGGTCTTTCAAATAATCAAATCTGGAGATTTGAGTAATAATCGGACGATTTTTATCAATCCCGTATCTTTCTAAAATAGAATCTATTACATCTTCCGGTATCTCTTTATTTTTATCACTTAACGGGTCAATTGACGGAGAAATAAGAACCTGCGGTATGCTAAGTTCCCTGGAAAAGGCTGGTGCTGAAAAGACAGCTGTATCATACTGGTTAATATATTGTTTTAAAAACTCCCAGATGTCTTTTTGTGGAGTTGAGAAATCTATATGGCAACGCCAGAGCCATTTTTTATCAAGATTCTTCTTTTCCTCAACTAAGGCAATTGGTTGAGAATCATGAACAAAAATAATATCACCAATAAGATTTAACTCCTGGGCATTGTTACGATTTATTTCGATAAAATATTCTAACTCTTCATCTGGAAACTCGGTTTTTACCCCATGTAAGGCATTATGAATCTTTTTGGTTATCACAAAAAACCTTTCATTCCCTTTAATAACATCCCATCTAAAATCTATTCCTAACTGTTGAATTAAAGGTAACATCCTGGTCAGGATTTCAGCCACACCACCGCCAACCGCGGTTGAGTTTATATTCTGGATAACCTTTCCTTTGAGACAGTTAGCTAAAAAGTACAGGTCATCTATTACCTCTTGACCAACAATCTTTGTATAATCATTAATATTTTGCATATTTTTCCACCAGCGAGATAATTTTTCCCCTTAAACTTTCGAGGGTATAAGCATAAGGATCTAAATTTGCCATTTTGTTAGCCAGTTGAGCATAACCAGCATCCCTGAACCATAAAGAGAAATCGTTATCTTCCTTTTTCAGTCTTAACCTTGCCTCAAAGATATGGAAATACAAGGAATCAGCACTTATTTTTTTGACTATATCCTTAAATTCGCTGAGATTGTTTGCCACATAAGGAGTTTTTAAGATAAAACTTTTTGAAGATACAAAATAAAACGCCTCATCTTCAGGACACTGGACATTCCGAGCGTCTTTTAAAAGGTGTTGTTCGATTATTTCCACAAATTTTTTCCTTATCTCTTCAATCCAATGAAACTGGATGATATTAATACTGAACAATTTTTCACCCAGTAGTTTCTCATTCAAGACATTATTAACCCAGTAGGCAAAATCGTTTGGAGGTTCTGGAACAAGATATTGATATTGTTGTAAAAACCTGTGAGTATGATGATAGATTGATGAGCCGGGAACTGTTTTTATCCCGGCTAATAATTCTTTTAAATCCCTTGCTTTTTTACCTAAGAGTATGGTTTGATTAAATCTGGTATAAAATAAAAATGGTTCCATAATAAATATTATATTCAGCATCCTATCAGATGTCAACTTTTATTTTCTTGTAACTATAGCAGTTATTAGTCAAAACTTTACTCAGAGTGGATAAGTAAAAAAATCCCAAATCCCAAACACCAAATCTCAAATAAACACCAAATTTCAAATCCTAAATACAAACTATGGGGGTAATGTTTTGAATTTTGGTTATTTGAATTTATTTGGAATTTGGAATTTGTGATTTGGAATTTCATAGCCATATCTATGTCAAATTTCGATTAATAAGTGTTATATTCAGCCACAGATGGACACGGATGAAACACTGAAAATTCGTAAATCGTGTCCGTAATTAGGCTGATGGCTGAAAATTTAGGTATAGTGCCTCGTGTCTCCTCTCCTTCTCCGTTTCTCCCTTTCTCCGTTTCTCATCTGTCTTCTGACCTCTGTATTTATCCGTGCTAATCCATATTAATCAGTGGCTGAATAGTTACATTTTCTTCCAGTTCTGAAGAGTAAAAAATCTTCGGTAACCGTTTAGCCACAGAGGCACAGAGTTCACAGAGAATTAGAGAAATTAGCCACAAATGGACACGAATTAACCTGTGACATTCGATAAATGTAGTGCGAACCTTTAGGTTCGCTTTCCTGCTTGTCAGAAGCGAGGCTAAAGTCTCGCACTACAAATCTTTTTATTATTCGTGTTCATTCGTGGTTATATATTCCCTCTGTGTTCTCTGTGACTCTGTGGCTATATCCTTGAACGGTTACAATCTTCGCACAAAAACTCCTTGAAATAATCCAATTTTTTATCCCCCAAAAATTTTTTTTAAAAAAAATATTTATATTTTTACACTTTTTAAGGATATTTTCCACGCACCAAATTTTGTTTATTATTTGAGAACTTGTATGCAGGGAAACCCGTATTTGATTTATAAGGGAGAAGGGGAAAAACAGGGAAAAATGGGAAAAGAAAAAATGGAATCACTTTTACCCTTTTCCCCAGTTTTCCATTTTCCCTTTATTACACACTGTTCACTTACAAAATCTTAATTTATGCCGTTGTTGAGTATAATTCTGATGTCAACATTTTTCAAAAAATAATTATTGACATTTGTTTAACCTAAAATCGGCAAGTAGCTGAGTAAAAAGGGGAGAGGGGGGTGAAAAAGAAGGTTATTTTGACAAATTTGGAAGGGAATTAAGGAGAAGATGAAGGGAATTAGATAACGGATAGAAAAGAGATGGGATTA
>JBFLYA010000046.1 GCA_040757115.1 bacterium
TTGCAGGGGAATTAGTATTTGAAAAGAGTGGAATGAATGAAATCAAATGGAACCTAAAGAATAAAGATAACGAAGATGTTGCCTCAGGTATTTATATCTATTTTTTAAAGGATGAACTCGGCTCGGTTAAGAGAGGTAAGATTGGGGTGATAAAGTAAAGACCATAGAGCGTAACATCTCCCTGCCCTTCGTGCTCTTCGTGGTGAATAGTTACAT
Source organism: bacterium (assembly GCA_040757115.1). Lineage (NCBI taxonomy): Bacteria > bacterium. The sequence continues at coordinate 217 of JBFLYA010000046.1, forward strand.
TAAAAGTAAGTAATCGGTTAACCGGTAACTAATAACCATTCACCAATTACTAAAGTAATGGAGGAAAAAGATATGAGTCTGCGGTGGAGTTTTGTTTTTACTATTATTATATTATTTTTATTGAATGTGCTAATACAGAATTCATGGGCAAAAGATAGAACTTCTTACCTGTTGGGTAAGGATGATGTCATAAAGGTTTTTGTCTGGGACCATCCAGAATTAAGTGGTGATATGGTAGTTAATCCCGCAGGTAATATCTCCTTTCTTCTATTGGGAGATGTGATGGTTGAAGGATTAACAGAAGAGGAGTTAGAAAAGATATTAACCGAAAAGTTTTCCCAGTATATAATGGCTCCCCAGGTTTCGGTCACGATAGTAGGATATAACAGTAAAAAAATTTATATTTTAGGCGAAGTAAGTAAACCGGGTGAGTATCCAATTGGCGGAACGGTTATATCGTTACGGGAAGCTATACTCAAAGCCGGCTTACCAACTAAATCTGCGGCACTGGGACGAGTGCGAATTATCACACCACAACCGACTAAACCAATAGTTAAAATCGTAAATCTATCACTGATTTTAAATAAAGGATGTTTGAAAGAAGATATTGATTTGCAGGCAGGGGATATAGTTTATATTCCATCTAATATACCAGCTAAAATAGGTGATGGTTTAGATAAAATTGCGTCACCTATTAGTAGGATTCTTGCCTTTATAGGATTAATAGAAGGGATTAAAGGAATTGGGGAATAAGGAGAAGAGATGGATATACTTAAAGCAACACGAGTTAATATAGGTGATTATCTCCAGGTAATATTTCGTCGGAAATGGCTATTTATAATACCCTTTTTTACTATATTTCTTACGACGACAATAGGGGCTATCTTTATGCCTAAAATTTATGAATCTAAGGCTATGCTTGTGGTAGAAGAAAAGCAACTTCTTTCACCATTAGTCAGTGGTATGGCTGTTGCACCTACTATTCAGGAACGTCTGGATATCTTAAAAGAGCAAATAACGAGTTGGTATAGGTTAGCCGAGATGGTTGAGGCATTAAAATTATGTACCTATACCAAAGACCAGACTAAAATTAATGCCTATATTCAATCCCTTCAGAAGAGAATTAAAGTTATTTTAAAAGCAAGATTTCTTATTCAAGTATCTTTTGAAGATACAAATCCAAAAGTTGCTGAGGCAGTAGTCAACTATATTACTAAGAGTTTGGTTAAAGAAGAAATTTCTGGCCAGGAAGAAGAGGCACTTTCGGCTATTAAATTTATTGCGGATCAAGTTAAGCATTATCAAGAAAAACTTGAAGAGGCAGAGGCATCATTAAAAGACTTCAAAGAGAAAAATCTATTAGAATTGCCAGGTAGTGGTGGCTCAAACTTAGCTAAGGCAATTGGTATTAAAGATGCTCTGTTAGAAATTAGACTTGATTTACAAGAGGCTCATAAAACTAAACAATTGCTACAAAGACAATTGGCTAGTGAAGAAAAAATTATCACTTCTAAAACAACCTCAATAAATCCTGTTATCGAAAAATTAAACGCTAAATTGATTGAACTTCAAACAGAATTGAGTGACCTTAAGGCAAAAAAATGCACAGATGAACATCCATGGGTAATAGCGTTAAAGGATAGCATTCAAAAACTTGAAGCACGCATTGAAGATGAAAAACATTCAACAATAAGTAGTGAAGTAACAGAAGTTAATCCAACATATATGGAAATAGAGTCGAAATTACGCGATACAGAGGCATTAATTGATTCTCTGAGCGCCAGAGAAAAACAATTACAAGAATTAGCCACATCATATGAAAGCCGGGCAAGGATAGTTCCGAGTCAAGAACAAGAACTCACCCGGCTAACCAGAGATATGGGAGTGAATGAAAGTATTTATTCGATGTTATTAAATCGATTAGAAACAGCTAATATCTCTCAAAAATTAGAGAAGGCAGAACGCGGAACAAGATTTAAAATTATAGACCCCGCAAGAGAACCTTTACACCCAATTAAACCTGATATGAATATGATGGTTTTTTTAGCATTTGTTATTGGGTCGATTTTTGGATGTGGATGTGTTTTCTTAGGCGAATATACAGACCATTCCTTCAGAAGCCTGGAAGATGCTGAATCTGTTTTAGCAGTCCCTTCTTTAGGCTCTATATCGAAAATAACTACTGTTGAGGAACTTATAAATCAGCGGGCAAAACAGAAAAGAAGAATCGTATTAGTGACAATTTTTACTCTATGTCTAGTCGGAGTGATTGTGTTTGTTGTTTTATTAACAATGAATCCTGTAAAGTAAGTGATAACTGGTGATTGGTAAATGGTAATTATAGCAGTTATTAGTCAAATTTTACTCAGAGTGGATAAGTAAAAAATCCCAAATCCCAAGCACCAAATTCCACATACCAAAAAGCGAATTAGAGATTAGTGAATTAGAGATTAGATTTTACTAATTCGCTAATTCGCTTAATTCACTAATTCACTAAATGGAATTTGGAATTTGTGATTTGGAATTTCATAGCCATATCTGGGTCAAATTTCGATTAATAAGTGCTATAAATACCATTTAACCAGTGACCAACATAGAAGGAGTGCCAAAATGGATGAATTAAACAAGAAATCAAAAAAGTCTAATATGGAACATCAAAAAGATGAGTTAGAAGATAATGGAATGAGAGAGAAAAAAAGGCAGAAGATTTCTGTTCCGCCGCCTTCATTGTATGTGGCAAGTAGCAGAAAAGGTGGAGGGATAGATTCTCGAATAGTCACTTATCATGACCCTAAAGCCCCTATCGCAGAACAGTATCGCATTCTAAGAACTAATATTCAACGCCTTACGCCGGAAAATCCCCCTCGCGTCATTGCGGTTACCAGTGCTTTACATCAGGAAGGTAAGACAACTACGGCGATTAATTTAAGTGTAGTTATGGCTCAGGACCTTCATAAAAAAATACTTCTATGTGATTGTGACCTCCGTAAACCAATGGTGCATAAATTGATGGGAATAGATTCCAATAAAGGAATAGCCGAAATCCTTCTTTATGATGCCGATATTGAATCTGTATTACACACTGGTAAAGTGGAGAATTTAACCATTCTTCCTTGTGGCAAAAGACCACCTAATCCTGCAGAATTACTTGGTTCATATAAAATGAAAGAATTGATAAATGAATTAAGAACAAAATTTGACTACATAATTATTGATACCCCACCAGTTTTAGCTATTACAGATGTTGGAATTATCGCCGATTATATTGATGGAGTAATATTCGCTGTCCAGGCATGGAGAACACAACGAGAGGCAGTTTTAAGAAGTCAAGCACTACTCACAGCCGCACGCGCTAAAATTCTGGGATTTGTTCTGACAAATGTAGAACATTTTGTCCCAAGATATCTATATCACTATGGTTATGGTTACCAATATGGATATTATCACTACGCATAAAAAAGAAATAAAGTAACTGTTACCATTATTTTAAGTGAACTTGCAAGGAATTCCAATGCCTCTTGCTTATTCTTAATTTTCTTATCAACAAATGCCTCCTCTACCTCTCTTAATAATTTACCTATCAGTGGTCCAGAGGGAAGTCCAAAATGTTCCATTATCTCACTGCCTTTAAGTATCTTTGGCGGCATAATCGTCTGTGAAGGAGAATAGAATTTATCTATCATATTATTGATTGTTTGGTAGTATTTGTGCAGGTCTTCCGGAGAAACCTTTTGTCCTAAGGTTGCATATCTATCTGCTAATGTAAGTAATAAACTACTTATCCCCTCTTGCCCCATATCTCTAAAGAATCGATGCAGAGCACGGTTAGTAATTGTTGGTGCTTGAATAAGATAGCCTGGACGCATATGATTGCGAATGATTAATCCCATCATCTTTTTTTCCTTCGTGCCCAATTTTAGCCTGCTGGCGATTTTTGAGGATATTTTAGCCCCCAATATTTCATGACCTATGAACCTGATTTTACCCGAAATCTCTTGTGTCATTGTTTCGTATTTGCCAATATCATGGAATAATGAGATGAGCTTAAGATTAACCAATCTGTTATGTTCTTTAGTTATAGGCTCGTTTAAATATTTTCTTATTTCATTATGCCATCCGGGAAATAATCTCTCAAGGCTTGAAACTATACCTTCTAACTGAGCCAATGTCGCTATGGAATGTTCAAAGACAGATAAATGATGATAGCCGTTTTGTTTAATCTCTTTTAAAGGTATAATTTCTGGAATGATTTCTTCAAACAATCCTAATTTATCAAAGTGGGTTATAAAAAAACTTGAATTTTTTGAAGATAATATTAAATAAATTTCATTAGTAATTCGTTCTGCACTAACATTGGAAATTAATCCTTTTGACTTAACAATGGTCGAGCAAGTATCCTTTTCTATCTCAAATCCTAATTTGCAACACAGCCGAACCGCTCTTAACATTCGTAATGGGTCATCTTGAAATGTATTGGGAGAGATAATGCGGATAATTTTTTCTTGAAGGTCTTGGACGCCATTATTTTTATCAATAAGTTCAATATTTGCAGATGTTAAATCTATGGCGAGGGCATTTATGGTGAAATCTCGCATCTGCAGGTCTTCAGATATATTTTCTCCTTTAAGATTATTAAAGTCTAAATTTAGTGTCTGGTTTTTTAATTTACAGACAACTCTTGCTGTTCCTCTTTCTTTTTCTAAGAGGATGAAGGTTCCGCCTAAAACTTCAGCCACTTTTTGAGCAAAGGATAGGGCATCCCCTTTTATTGCAAAATCATAATCATTAGACTCACGATTTACGAGGAAATCTCGAATATATCCTCCGACAAGATATAGAGGGAGATTCATCTTAATAGATAAATCTTTTATTATCGAAAGGGGAGGATTGCAGATTTTTATTTTATCTATGTTCATCTTTGGTAAATGGTAAAAAAGAAAGGAGCAAGATGCAAATTTTACCTCTTGCTCCTCCTTTTTTTTAATTTTTTTTCGTATTCCTCACTTATTCTTTTGCAGCTGGTGCTTCTTCTGCTGGTGTTTCTTCTGAACTTACTTCCTCTGCTTCTTCTGTTGCTGCTTCTTCCTCAGGTGCTGTTGCTTCCTCTTCTACCGTAGTAGCTGGTGGAGCCTCTTCTTTTGCTGGTGGTGCACAACTTGACAGAATTGTAACGACTCCTACTACCAGGCAGAATGACATTATCAATCTCATTATCTGCATCAATTTATCCTTTCACCTCCTTTTCTAAGGCTGCCTTAGAAAAATAGCCTTTTTTTATTTTTATCTCCCACTGATTGATTTATGGTTTCTCTTAAGATATTTTCCCTTCACAAATCCACAGGTTGGGTCTGACCTTAATTATACAGAAAATAATAAATTTGTCAAGTGAAATTTTATAACTTTTTTATTAAAATATTCATAACGGTATAATTAGCAATGAGTTAAGACAGCCTAAAATATTTTTATTCATTTTACTTGACTTTTTATGGATTGGTTAGTATAATGAAGCGTGGAAAAGTAATATGATTCCAAAAGAGGTTTTAAAAAGGGTCAAAAAGATTGAGATTAGAACTCGTAATTTAGTCAGTGAAATGTTTGCGGGCGAGTATCACTCTGTATTTAAAGGTAGAGGGATAGAATTTACTGAAGTGCGCGAATACCAATTTGGAGATGATATTAGAAATATTGATTGGAATGTAACGGCAAAAATGACTCATCCTTATGTAAAAAAATACCGTGAGGAAAGAGAATTAACAGTTATACTCGTCATAGATGCAAGTTCCTCAAATAAATTTGGGACAGTCGCACAAATGAAAAGCGAGATAGGTATAGAAATAAGTGCATTGCTGGCATTTTCTGCTATAAAAAATAATGACCGAGTAGGATTAATCATCTTTACGGATAAAGTTGAGAAGTTTGTTCCACCTAAAAAGGGTAAAAAACATGTTCTGCGTGTGTTAAGAGAACTTTTATATTTTAAACCATCAGCAACCAGAACAGATATTAATTGTGCCTTAGAATATTTAAGTCATATCATCAGAAAAAAAGCAGTCGTATTCTTAATCTCAGATTTTTTAGCTAAAGATTACGCAACATCATTAAAGATTGCTAATAAACGACATGATGTTATCGCGATTAATATTATTGACCCACGAGAAATAGAATTGCCAGATGTGGGATTTATAGAACTAAAAGATGCAGAAACACAAGAAGATGTTTTAATTGATACATCTGATATATCATTTCGTAATACTTTCCGTGAATTGAATCTTAAAAAACAAAATCAACTTAATAAATTATTTGGCGGGATTGGCGTAGATTCAATTGATATTTGGACAAATAAATCCTATGTAGAACCACTTATGAACTTTTTTATCAAACGAGCAAAAAGGTTTAGGTAAGTTAATTTGTAAAGGTTCAGTTATCAGTTTTTTCGTAACCGTTCACAGCAAGATGCCACAGAGACGCAGAGAAAAAATTAAAATCTATTCACCAGAGACAGAAATTTCCTTTTTTTGTGCATTTTGGGTCTTTCGTTATTTATTAATCTTTTAATACTTACTTTTGACTAACTGTTTTTAAGCCTTTTTAAACACCGAAAAACGCGAAAAACAGGGAAAAAAGATATTTGCCTCTCTGTTTCTCTGCGTCTGTGCGGTAAAGGATTATGGAGGTGAAAAGTTATGTTAGGACCAATTGGACTGCCAGAATTAGGGGTTATTTTAGTGATAGTGTTGGTTATTTTTGGCGCAGGGAAATTACCTCAGGTAGGTAAAAGCCTGGGGAAAGGGATTAAAGAATTTCAATCGGCAATTAAAGGTAGTGATGAAGAAAGTAATGAGAACAAAAAAGGCGAGATTAAAGAAAAAACAGGAGAATAAGGATGCAGGTAACGAGCCAGCCATAGATGCACACAGACTCTCCTGTGTTATTTATCCATGCTGACCCGTGTTAATCAGTGGCTGAATAGTTACCCTCACTTTCTCTTATAGTAAGTATTAACCAAAAGTTCACATTAGTATTGTTGATAGTTGATGGTTGATAGTCTATGAAACTATCAACTATAAACTATCAACCATCAACCCTGTTGCTATATCTGTTCTATGAGAAATTTTCGTTAATAACTACTATATCTGTGAGGTGATAGGGATGTTTGGAATTGGTATGTCAGAATTGATTATTATTCTTATAATTGCTCTTATTGTTTTTGGTCCTAAAAGGATGCCGGAAATGGGTAAGGCTCTGGGACGGGCAATGAAAGAATTCAGAAAGGCAACACAAGAATTAAAAGAAGAATTACAATTTAATGAATCTGGAGGGCATTTAGAGAAAGAAAAAACTAAAGAATTACTCGGTTAAGAGGAGATTCACGGTTAATCTCAAAACCTTGAACCCTGTGAACCCAATTAACTCCTTTTTAGGGTTCTGCAAAATAGGATTTGGGGGAGACAACAAATAAATATCAAATATTAAATATCAAAATGCAAAATTACAAATCAAATTTCAAAAAGGAAATAGCAGGGTTTCTCAAAGAGTTGGAGGAATTTGGTAATATCTTTGCTTCAAGTATTTTAACGCTGAAAGGAAAGAGATAATTTTACATTTTGATATGTAATTTTTATATTTGCTTTTTGCATTTTGCTCTTTGGAGGAAATTGATAAAAATAGAGGTTTTAAATACCCGCTTAAAAACTACAATTTCCTATTTTTGCAGAACTCTAAACTCCTTTTAAAATATATCCTTTGGATTTAAATTTTTAAGTTCCTCTTTAAATCTTCTCATTTCCTCATCATCAATAGGATGTTGGGGCATAGAAATGGTGCTTATCACATGGTCTGTAACAAAAATAGGTGAATCGGTTCTTAAAGCTAATGCAATTGCATCACTTGGCCGAGAATCTACCTCAACTAAATTGTTCCCATAATTAATAAATACTTTAGCAAAATAAGTGTTATTACAAAGTGCCGTAATTACTATTTTATCGACCTCTCCACCCATAGTTTCAATAACTGATTTCAATAAATCATGGGTTAGTGGTCGTGGTGGAAGTATTCCTTCTAATGCAAAAAGTATTGCCTGTGCCTCAAATATACCCACCCAAATTGGAAGTGCTTTTTGCCCATCCTCATTTTTCAAAATAATAATAGGCATATTATTATTATCAACCGCTATTCCTACTACCTTCATTTGTTCTATCACTTTTTATTCCCTCCATTTCTTTAAAAAATTTATTAGTTAATTATAGATTACCTTATTTTTTGCAAAAAGTCAACAGAAATTTTTGGTAGTGTGTAATGGGGCAGTGGGGGAGCGTTCACAATTTGGGACTTGTGGTTAGTTTATAGATTTTTCAAGGGGATTTTGCCATTTTAAAATTCGTAAGCGTTCAGCCACACAGACACAGAGTTCACAGAGAATTAAGGAAAGTAGCCACAAATGGATACGAATTAACCTCTGACATCCCATAAATGTAGTGCGAAGCTTTAAGTTCGCCTTTTGGCTTGCCAGAAGCGAATCTAACGCCTCGCAGTACAAATCTTTGTAAGCGTTCAGGTGGTGTAAGAAAAGGAGATATGGAGATAAAGGAGATAAGGGGATATATTTAGGAGTTTTTGGTGAAAGGATTAGGGTTAGGAAGCTGGTTTGGTTTAGGGGTTATAAAAGTTAGTCTTTTTGCATAACCATTTTGCCCAATTATCCAGGAAATTTATAATCTCCACATCTCCCCAATCCCCTTATCTTCCTTCTTACACTTCTAATGTATAACCTGAACGGTTACAAATCTTTATTGTATTTGTGTTCATTCGTGGTTATATATTTCCTCTGTGTTCTCTGTGACTCTGTGGCTATATCCTGACGATTACCAAAAAATCATTTGCATTTTAAGCATGAATGTGATATACTAAAAATGAATTATGGATACGAAATCTTTATTACAATTAATATCTCTATTCTTCACCCCCTGTAAAGGGGCTTCTAAACTTCCAAAAGGATACAAGGAAATTAAAGTCAAAACCCCAGATGGGATTAAAATTGCCTTTAATGAATTAAATAGCGGGAAAAATAAGGTCATTATTATCTGCCATGGGATTAATGAATACAAAGATTCTCCTGTATTTACCAGTATCAGCAGGGAATTTGAGGAGGAATATGATGTCATTAATATGGATTTGCGAGGGCATGGGAGAAGTGGGGGTAAATGCACCTTAACGGCATTAGAACCTTATGATTTAAAAGCAGTAGTGGATTATGCCCGCAAAACCCATGAAAAGGTGGGTGTGATTGGCTTTTCTCTCGGTGCAGGCACAGCTATTTTGGAAACTGCTGACTATAAAAATATTGATTCTCTTATTCTAATTAGTTCATTTACAGGGATTTTAAAGGGAAATTTCAGATTCTGGGAAAAGGAGGCATTTAATAGTGTAAAAAGACATTTCAATGATTGTTACAAAAGGGCTAAAATCGGAAATGTATTTTTACCCAAAAACGACCCGATAGATGTTATTGATAAAATCTCGCCAATACCCATCCTCTTTTTACACGGAACAGAAGATTGGGTATTTGATGTTTCTCATAGCCAAAAGCTTTATGAAAAGGCTAAAGAACCCAAAAAACTAATTATCTTTGAAAATGCCGCCCATGCGGAAGACTTATATACAAAATTCCCGAAAGAATTCAGAAATATCTGTCTTGAATGGTTTAAGGAAACAATGAAATGACATTAATACAACTTGGCTTTACATTATTTATGTATCTCCTGGGAACGGTGTTTGTGGGAATATGTTTATTGCCGGGACTATCTCTTACTTTTATTATCTGGCAAAACTCATCCGGATTAATCCTTCCCTTAAGGATATTAAGTATTTCCCTATCGTTAGCCGCCACCTATTTTATCTACGGAATTACTCTAATCTTTGTCATTGGGCTTTGTCGAGTCATATTTAGATTAAAGTTAAAGGAAGGCGAATATCCTTATTTCTCCATTGGGGCAATGAAATGGGCATTTACCAATGCCTTTGTCTTACTGGTCAATGTTACCTTTATGGACTTTATGATGCTGACACCGTTAAATATCCTGTTTTATCGAATGATGGGGGCGAAGATAGGGAATAGGGTGCAAATCAACTCCAAAAAATTGGCAGATGTCTCCCTCATAGAAATAGGCGATGATACGGTCATCGGAGGAGATGCTGTCTTGATTTGTCATGTGGCAGAAAGGGGAAGATTAAAACTTAAACCTGTGAAAATCGGAAGTAAGGTAACGGTAGGATTAAATTCTATCATCTTGCCTGGTGTAGAAATTGGGGATTCGTCAATCATAGATATTTGCTCAGTCATCCGTAAAAATGAAAAACTACCTCCAAAAACAGTTTTTAGCAGTATATCTGCTAAAAATATACGGCAAAAAGAAAAGTGATTAGTTTATTAAAGGGACTCGGGGCTCGGGACTCGGGACTCGGGGCTCGGGACTCGGGAATAAAAGAATCCCCTAACCCCGGAAGTGTGAGTGTCAATGAAGAAAGGTTTCAATTCCTTAACTGACACTGACACTTATTTTCAGGAGAACGGTCATGAACCATTAGTTCACAAATGAAGATGAGAATAGTAGGTAGGAGATAGAAGGTAGGAGGTAAGGAGATAAGCGTGAGGAGTGGTGTTTTCTTTACTTTCTACTTTCTACTCTCTACTTTCTTATTTTCAGGAGAATAGTAGGTAGGAGATAGAAGGTGGAAGATGGGGAGATAAGCGTGAGGAATGATGTTTTCTTTACTTTCTACTTTCTACTCTCTACTTTCTTATTTTCAGGAGAATAGTAGGTAGGAGATAGAAGGTGGAAGATGGGGAGATAAGCGTGAGGAGTGGTGTTTTCTTTACTTTCTACTTTCTACTCTCTACTCTCTACTTTCTTATTTTCAGGAGAAGTAGAATGCTCAAAGGGTTAAATAGTATTGAAGATATAATAGATACTCTGAAGAAATATGGTGAAAAAATAGCCCTTCAGATAAAAGGAGATACAGGGTTTCATAGTTTATCATATCTTGAACTAAATAATAGAAGTTTTGATGTTTCATCGACATTGATTAAATCAGGGGTTGAAAAAGGAGACAGAATTGCAATCCTTTCTGAAAATAGACCCGAATGGGCAATTGCCTTCTTTGGCATTATCTTTTCCGGGGCAATCGTTGTGCCGCTCGACATCAAACTAAAAGAAAAAGAATTGACTTACATCCTCAATAATTGTGAGGCAGAATATATCTTCGCCTCTGCCAGATTTATTGACCTCATCAAAACTCTAAAAACTAAAATTAGAATGGTCATATCCCTGGATGAAAAGATAGGGGAAGATATTCTTTCTTTAAAAGAGTTAAAGTCTGTTGAAGGAGAACTTAAACACCGTGCCATAGAACTAAACGATACTGCGGTAATTATTTACACCTCAGGGACTACCGGCAATCCTAAAGGTGTAGAACTGACTTATCAGAATCTTTTTTTTCAAATTTCCTCCTTTGGTAAAATGCTCAAATATGGAGCTAAGGATAATTTCCTCTCTATTTTGCCATTAAATCATGCCTATGAACTTATCTGTGGATTTTTAGGACCACTTCACGGTGGCTCATCCATTACCTATCTGCGGAGTTTAAAACCTGCAGAAATCATCTCGACTATGAAACAAACCCAGACCACAATTATGATTGTTGTGCCTTTGATATTACAGATGTTTTACAAAAATGTGATGAAAGAGATTGAAAAATCCCCAATCCATATTAAAAAATCATTTGAGATGATTTTAGTGCTGTCAAAATATTTAGGGAAATGGAATACCATCAGATACCTGCTTTTTAAAAAGGTTCATTTGGGATTTGGTGGTAGGTTACGGTGTTTTATTAGTGGTGGTGCACCACTTGACCCACAAATAGCCACGAATTTCCAATTAATGGGCATACCTGTGCTTCAAGGTTATGGACTTAGTGAAACCTCACCTGTAACCTCAGCTAATACATTTAAGGAAAATCGCCCTGGCTCTGTTGGAAAACCTTTACCAGAAGTAAATGTAAAAATTAGTGATGAAGGAGAAATACTTATTCAGGGACCCCATTTAATGAAGGGATACTTCAAAGACTCTGCCCTGACACAAGAAGCAATAAGAGATGGTTGGTTTCATACCGGAGATATAGGTGAGATTGATAAGGATGGATTTTTATACATTAAAGGCAGGCTAAAAAATCTTATCGTAACCGCTGGCGGTAAGAAAATTCACCCGGAAGAAGTTGAAGAAGAAATCTTAAAAAGCCCCTGTATCAAAGAGATATGTGTTATCGGAAAACCAGGCAGGAAAGGTGGAGAAGAGGTTTATGCGGTGGTTGTGCCTGATTATGACTATTTTAAAGAAAAAGATGAGGAAGGGATAAAAAAACTCGTTGAGAAGGAGATAAAAAAATATTGTTCGATCTTAGCCGATTATAAGCGGATCGTGGATTTTGAGATATGGAAAGGAGAGTTACCTAAAACTTCGACAAGAAAGGTGAAAAGAAAAGAGATATTGGAAAGGATTCAGCAGGGACAAAGATGAAATAAAGAGTCAAAACATTCAGGAAGCGATTTCCTATCACTATAAAAATCAACAATATACTCCCCAATAGGCTTTTGTCTCATAAACTGATAGCCATTCATCTTTCTGCTTCTCAAATACTTCCAAAGCAATACTTCCGATAAAACCCCTTGCTTTCTAAGTTCTCTGGCGTAAGTTTTCAATTTCGGATTGTAATGAATCTTCATACTTACAACCCCCTAACCCCCTTTATATACTTACAACCCCCTAACCCCCTTTATATACTTACAACCCCCTAACCCCCTTTATTAAGGGGGAATATCTGTCCTCCACCTCTAATCTTTTCTATATTTGGGTGAGGGAATTTCGTGAAGCCCTATTCTATCTGTGTTAATCCGTGTCCATCAGTGGTTGAATGAGGACATCAGTTTTAAGTTTTGAGTTGTAGATTTGACTTTTGACATTTGAGTTTTGAGTTAATATTGTCCAGTTTGATGGGCAAGGCTGAACGGTTACCTTTTATGTGCTCTAATTTATTTCTATGTCTTCTCTGCGAACTCTTGCGTCTCTGCGGTAAAGGACTACCTGAACGGTTACGAATTATCGACCTGTGCGGTTAAATGTAAAATGGATAATGTAAAATGAGAAATGTAAAATGAAAATGTATAACTGAAAGGTAATGAGTCTTGCGAAGTCCTAAAATTTCCCATTTTTCATTTCCTATTTTACATTTTACATTTATTTTTCCTTTGCGTCTCTGCGATGAATTAGTCTAATCGCACAGGTGGAATTTTATTTGACATCTATTTCTATATTTGATATAATCTTATTTAATGAAACGAGTAGTGATTATTCTGGCAATATTACTTCTATTGGCGAAGGAATCCACTGCCTCGTTAAGTGATTTCCTTAATCCTGGGAGTGCGACTCAAATCAGTGGCACAGTCACATCAATTATTGATGGAGATACCATTAAGGTTGAAATGTCTGGCACGGAAACTACGGTTCGATTATTAAGTATTGACACTCCAGAACTTATGGATGAGCCTTTTGCTCAAACCGCAAAAGATTTTGCCTCTCAAACATTATCAACTCAACCCATCCAATTATTTTATTCTAAAAACCCCACTCAACAATGGGATGACTATGGTAGATTGTTAGCGGTTGTGGTTAAGGATGACGAGATATTCAATCTTAAACTCCTTGAACAAGGGTTAGCTGTTCGGATGTTTATCTTTAACGATATTATCAAATTCCCTGCCTGGGAAGATGTAGAAATCTGGGCAAGACAACAGGGATTAAATATCTGGTCAAATATTAATCAGAAAGGAATATTTATCAATGAAATTAACCCGAATCCTGCTGGAACAGATACAGATGCAGAATTTGTCGAATTATATAATAATACTGCAACTGCGGTGGATGTAAGTAATTGGGCATTTATCTCTATCTATAATGAATTTATTATCCCTGCTGGAACAACTATTCCTGCAAATGGATATTTAATCATTGCCCGGACTGATACCGCCAGTTTTAAACAAATATACACAACCACACCACCATCTACGATTATTATCGATGCTGGAGATAATTTAATCCTGCGAAATAGTTATATTCCTGAAGAAGACCTGCTCATTCATCTTAAGGCAGATGATAAATCTTATCAAGATTCCCTGACCTACAATTTGGAGTGGGATAATGGTGATGCAAACGACACAGGAAGAACCCTTGAGCGAAAAAGCCTTTCTCTTACCAATGTTGGCGATAGCGAAGTAGGTGGTGTGGATGATTTGAACTGGGATGCAAGTCTTAATTTAAAAGGCAGTCCTGGAGAATCTAACATCCGTGATGAATTAGATGTGGCAAGCTGGATTATCACCTGCCAGCGGACTACGGGGGCTATCTGCACCGATGATTTTCAAACAAAAATCATCCCTTATAAGGCAAATATTGCGGCGATGGGACTACTTGAAAAAGGCGGCTATGAAGGAATAGTCAAAAAGTGGATAGAATGGTTTTTCGCACACCTTGAGTGGGGAACAATATATGATTATTTAGTGCAAAGTGACACTGAAATATCCATCTATCCAGCTGAAGCAGAGGATAGAAATCTTGTCACCTTCTTTTCTCTATTAAAAAAATATTATCAGGCAACTTTCGATGTTGATTTCTTAAAAAATTATCAAAGCCAACTTAATGAGATGGGAATATGGTTGCTTTTTGTGCTTCAAGACTTCAATGATTATTTAATATGGACAAATACAAATAATGGTGGGGAGCGAAAATTATTGATAAATAATGCAGAATCCTATCACGGGTTAAAAGATTTAGCCAGCCTTTATTTTGACCTTGATTTTGATGATAATCTTACTCAGCGTGATCTTTTTAATAGCGGAGCAGAATCTATAAAACAAGCCATAAATACAGAATTATGGAACGCTAATTCGTATTATTGGGAAAAAGATAATTTAGGGAATAAAACAGCGTGTAATTGGGCGACCGTTTATCCAGATGCCGTTTCACAACTACATACCATCTTGAATAATGTTAATCTACCAGAGGATTCCATAAGTGGGGGACTTTATCAAACCTTTAGCCATTTCCCACCTGATACAGATTTTTATGCTGAAGTTAGTTATGCGGCAAGTTTAATGGCAGATACAACCAATACCGAATTATATCAAGATTCCATTATGGCTAATGTCATCAATCAAGGTTATCCTTCACCATGGGATGTTGAGGATGCCGGCTTTTATCTGCTTGCGGAAAATAGACTTGCAGAGGTTGAGGAGATTCAACCACTTATCAATCAACCTCAAGAACTTTGCCAGAATTTTATAGATTCGAGGATGCTGATTCCCTGGGGAGGTATCCAGGCACAATTTATGAATACTGCCCAACCAAGCCAGACAGACGGTGTCAATCATGAAGTCCCTTCAGAGGCAACCAGTCAAGCACTACTTTATGCCGCCGCTACCAATGATAAGGCATTTTTTGATGAACAATTTGAGATTTTAATAGATAATCATCTCTCCCCAAAAGATGTTTTAGTCTGGAAATTGAAACCAAATAGTGAATGGTGGGAAAATAATGGTGGTAGTTACGCTAATGCAGCCATTGATGACCTGCGGGCTATTCGAGGATTACTTTTAGCCTATGATAACTTTGGAGATGAAAATTATTTAAATTATGCCAGATTACTTGCCGCTGGACTAAAAAGCCATAATATCGAAGGAAATGAATTGCGGGATTATTTCGCCTGGAATGATGGTCTGGAAAACATTAGTCAGGATGTTGTTTTAAGTTATATTGACCTTGCCACGATAAAAAGATTAACTGAGTTTGATACTGGCTGGGAAACAATCCTTCAGACTAACAAAAATATTATGCTTGGTGGGACGACCACCTCAGGTTTATTTTACCACAAATACACTTCAAACCAAAACCAATATTATGGGATGGAAAACAGTTTTATTAATATGATTCATTCGGCGTGGACTGCGGAGAATTTAGCCCGCTACTGGAAGATTACCGCAGACCAGGAATGTAGAACCGCCTCGACAAAATTCCTGGATTTTGCCAAAAACGAGTATAATACTTATGGAAAAATTTATGGGCAATATGATATTAATACCGGAATACACAGTGTTGAATATGAAGATATTGCTGTTTATTCAATTATCGCCAGATTAGCCTTTATACTTGGTGATTTTGAATTTGCCAGCACATTAAAAAAAAATAAAATCCTGAATTATCAAAATAAAGAGATAAAAAGTCAAACCGTAGGTTGTTTTGGATTTGATTGGACAAATCCTTATGCCTTTGTCTGTCTTGAGGCTTTATTAGCCCTTTTTGAATTAGAGGCGAAAGAAGAATATCTTATTCGGGGTAAAGTTGTTAGTTTTTCAAATAAAACGCCGATTGAAGGTGTTCTGATGACACTTTCTGGCACTACCTTTGATATATTTACTACGGGTGCAAATGGTTATTATGAATTTAAAGGCACACCAGGGGGAACTTATACCATTACTCCATCTAAAACCGAATATGTATTTTATCCAAGAACAATTAAACCTTTAAATACTCATTATGATAATTTTGATTTTGAAGGTTATTGTGGCAAGATTACCTCTGTTTCACCTGTTGCCGGGACAATAGGAATTCCTATCACGATTACTGGTGAAGGATTTACAGAGGAGGAAATTCGAATAAGTTTTGGGGGCGTTATTACGGTGATGATGATTAAATCCAGTCCTCTGGGAACATTTACGGCGATTTTTACTGCTCCTGCCCAGCCCTCCGCAACGATAACGATTACGGCGTATGGAAGTATTTCAACAATGGTTGGGATTAATTATTTCTTCCTCAAGGCGTTACACCATTTTACCATAGGCACAATTACCTCACAAATAGCCGGGAAAGGTTTTGAGATTTTTATCAGTAGCCTCGATGCCCACAATGACATTTTTGAATATAGTGGCACGGCGACATTGACAGATGACTCGATGACCATCTTTCCTTCTGAAACAACACCTTTTAGTGCAGGTAATTGGAGTAGCAATGTGCTGATTACTAAAGTCGGCACAACCACGATTAAGGTTTTAGCTGAAAATAAAACAGGCATAAGCAATTCTTTTCTTGTTAGCCCGGCACCAATAAATAAATTAGTTTTTGTTACATCCACTCAGACTATTACCGCGGGCAGTTCCACTGCCTTCATTCTTTTTCAGACACAGGATGAATTTGGTAATCCATCACCGACTCAAGCTGATGTCCAGATTCAACTTTTGAGTTCGAGTTTAAAGGGTCAATTCTCTCTGACCAAATCTCCCTGGCTACCTACAAATACTATCACACTTGCCTCAGGAACCGATACAGGTGGATTTTATTATTTAGATACATTGGTTGGAACACATACGATTATAGTCAAAGATGGAGTCTGGGTAGCTGGGACTCAATCTGTCATTGTTAATCCTGCGGTGATTGACCATTTTACATTTCAGACCATCACCACACAAACCGCAGGTCAAGAATTTCAGATTCAAATTCAAGCCGTAGATGTTTTTGAGAATCTTGTTAATTTTAACGGAACGGTTAGTTTGACGGACACATTCCCCGGGATAGCGACATTTACCGCCGGTATCTCGCAGGCATCTGTGACGATAACAAAAGCAGGGACGACTTCCATATTTGCTTTATTTGAGAGTAAGTCTGGCACCAGTAATCCTTTTTGGGTAAATCCAGCTGAATTTTCTCAGTTGACCATTGGCACGATTACCTCACAAATCGCCGGTCAGCCATTTACGATTAAAATAACGGCTCTGGATGTCTATGGGAATATAGCCACATACAGTCAAACTGCGGATTTAAAGGCAGAAACTACCTCCCAAATTACCTTTACTCAAGGTATCTACGAAGGCACGCTAACCATAACAAAAGCAGGCACAACCACTGTTTACTGTTCGGGGTTCATTAATTACTTTATCTCCGGTACAAGTAATCAATTCTTTGTTAGACCAGCTGTCTTAGACCACTTTGCCTTCGGGACTATCTCCTCTCAACAGGCAGGGATTGAATTTGAGATTGAGATTACAGCCTTTGATGCCTACAAAAACATTGCTACTTACACGGGTATTGCCTATCTAAATATTTTACCCTATCAAACTAATCCTTTTACCAATGGATTTTGGAAAGGAACCGTGACGACAACTAAATCAGGCACAACAACGATTATTGCCTTTATTGACAATAAACAGGGCACAAGTAATGATTTCTGGGTTAGCCCGGCAGATTTAGACCATTTCTCCTTTGCCACGATTACCGACCAGATTGCAGGACAGGGATTTGGAATTACCATTATTGCCAGGGATATTTATGAGAACATCACCAATTATAATGATAAAGTTAAATTACAGGATATTTCAAATACCCTTATAGGCACATTAACCGATAATTTTAAACAAGGTTTATGGCAAGGGACGGTGAGTATAACCAGAGCAGGCACTACCTGTATTTTTGCTACCTCAAATGGTAAGAACGGAACAAGTAATACCTTTTCTGTTAACCCGGATGCCCTCAATAAAATCGTCATTAGCCCACCGGAGAAGGTATTAGGGATAGAAGATGAATGTCAGTTTAATGCCTCTGGATTTGATAAATATGAGAATGAGATACTCGGATTAGATTACACCTGGCAGACAATAATTGGCAATGTTAATCCTTCGGTAGGCAGATGGACATTATTTAAAGCTGGAATTATACTCACTACCGGAACATTAACCGCAAGTTACGGGCCAATTATTGGCTATGCCACGATTACTGTGGAAAGTGGCACCTTAAGTTATATAATCATTACGCCGTCAATAACCACAATGGTTGTTGGAGAAAGTAAAATATTTTTCGCTACCGGCTATGACAAATATGAAAATGAGCAGGTAATCGAAGGGGGGTTTTGGGAAATAGAGAATGGAATAGGTAATATTTCTCCATCTATGGGCACATGGACAAAATTTACTGCAGGTTTAAAAGCCGGTTGTGGCAGGTTAAAATACCAGTTAAATCAAGTATTAGCCTTTGCGACTATTACTATTTTACCAGGCACACATACCTGTTTTCAAATTGGCACTATTTCTTCTCCACAAATCGCCGGTGTGCCATTTGCCGCCACAATTAC
The DNA here is from genome assembly GCA_040757115.1 of bacterium. Taxonomy (NCBI): domain Bacteria; species bacterium. Next base: position 19,441 of record JBFLYA010000046.1, read on the forward strand.
TGCCCAGGATGCCTACGGAAATATTATTGATTATACCGGAAGTGTGATTTTGACCATTTCTTCTGGCAAAATATCTCCGAATGCAGTTAATCTTACCTATGGGATATGGACAGGGACAATAACTTTGCTAAACTCGGCAGAAAATGTATTTCTCACGGTTCGAGATACAGTGAAAGGCACAAGTAATCTTTTTAGTGTTCAAGCCAATGTTTTTGACCACCTTAAAATAAGTGAGATTGGTCTGTCGCAATTGATTAATTCTCAAATTCCTATTGTCATCACTGCGGAAGATGTTTATGGAAATATCAACACAGATTTTAATGGGACTTTTAGCCTGACAGATGATACGGGCACGATTGAGCCTGATGAAGGCTCTTGTATTTCAGGCAAATGGGCAGGTTCAGTAACTATCTCAAAGGCAAAACCTAATATCAGAATTACCGTTATTTCTTCAAATAAGACCGGGATAAGTAATCTATTTACTACCCTCATCGATAATGATTTAAACATAACTCTTGTAGAGGAGAATACATCTATTGAGATACCGAGAGGGATTTTGCCAACAGATTTTTACATCGTTATTGATAAAGAACCTGAGGAAGAAGCAATGGAGATAAATATAGCCAATTCATTGTTATCCCATGACCCTACAGTGAAGGGGATAGCAGATTCATTACGGTTATTTCAGCCATATAATAAAGATAATAAGCCGATAGAAGTGGGGACTGATTCTTTTATTTTGATTTCCCTGCCTTATTTAGATGAAAATCAAGATGAGTTTGTTGATGTGCCTGATGCAAAAATACCTGAGATGTCACTTAAAATATATAAATTAGAGACGGCAAGTCCTATCCGTTGGATAGAAGTCGAAGGTTGTTCGACAGTTCATCCTTATAAAAATATTGTTAGTGCCTATGTGCCGCGATTTGGTATCTATATGTTACTTGGACAGATTATCCCTGAAAATCTTAATCTCATTGTTGTCTATCCCAATCCGTTCAAACCTATTCGTGGGGATAGGGAAATTATATTCGATGGTTTGCCTGTAAATACCTATATCAGAATATATGACATCTCTGGAAGTTTGATAAAGGAAATTCACGATGCCTCAACCAGTTATCCCTGGGATGTAAAAGATGCTTATGGACGGGATGTTCCCAGCGGTATCTATATTTATCTCATCACCAATGATAAAGGGATGAAAAAAACAGGCAAGATAGCGATTATCAGATGAAGTCATAGTGTCGTGTTGAGCAAATTCGGTAACTATTCAGCCACTGATTAACACGGATTAGCACGGATGAATAGCAGAGGGCAGAAGGCAGAGGGCAGAGGACAACAGGAGAAAAACCCTTCAGCCTAATTACGGACACGGAAAACGGACACGATTTACGAATTTTCAGTGTTTCATCCGTGTCCATCTGTGGCTGAATAGTTGCCTTAAATCTTATCTGTAATCTTTCTCCATCATCCTTCTTTTTACTGAATAGTTACATTTTAAATTAAAGTGCCCATTCCTCCTTTCCTTTTGCGGGGTAGTCTTAACATCTTCCTCGTGTTTTCCTTTCTTACAACTCGCTTTATTTCCCTCTGCAAATTTCTTACCTTTCATCTCTCAAAAATTCTCCTTACCACATCATATATCATTTTTATTTCTTCAATATCTCTTTTTCGCAGGAAAGCACTGATTTTACTAATGAGCTGTTCCTCCTTAATATTCTTTTCTGCTGCCCCAGAAAAAGAAAAAAGCTCTTTAATCTCAACCTTTAAGGCAGAAGCAATTTTTTCAAGTCCTTCTAGAGAAGGAGCCCGTTGACCTCTTTCTATTAGTCCAATAAAGTTATCACTAAAGTCAGTGAGTTCAGCAAGTTTAGATTGACTCATATTCATTTGTTTCCTTAATTCAAAAATTCTTAACCCAAGTTGTCTTTTAATATAACTCATCAGTTTGTCTCCACCTTGTTTGTTATAGTATATGATATTTTTTAAAAAAATAATACAAACTGAGAGCGTTGCAAATAAGATTGGGATTTAATGCAGGTTTTATTTAGTAATGGAGAGATAGAACTTGCCAAAGTAGGAAAAGAGATATAAAATTGGAACTTGACATCAAAGGAGGGTGTAGAATTAGGGAGTTATGGATTTGGTAGTAGCGTGAGAGGGCCTAATGTTTTGGATAAAATAAGTCGATAAAGATAACAGAAGTAAGTCTAAATTCTTTAGGAGGGGAGTAATGAATACAAAAGAGGACTTCTGTTATCAGGGTATTTCATTTCTGTCAATGGCAATTGAAAACTGAGCCATTTTTGGCAATTGAAAATTGACCCAGGGGGCTCCAATAATCCATCAAATTTGGCAATGAAAATTGACCCACCCCCAAACGCATTTGTGTTACGAAATTTC
>JBFLYA010000047.1:0-4687 GCA_040757115.1 bacterium
CCCTGCGTTGCAGTTGACGGCGGGGGACTGTGCGGTGGTCAGAGTTTTGTGGTCTCTCAAAGTTTTGTCTCGGTCAGGTCAGGGGTCACATCTTGAATTGTGAATTAAGAAAAAAGGATATTTTAGGATCAACCGTGAATGAATAATTCGGTGAGGCAGAGGAAAAGGAAAAGACAGCGAATCAGGGCTTTTGTCTAACCCTGCGTTGCAGTTGACGGCGGGGGACTGTGCGGTGGTCAGAGTTTTGTGGTCTCTCAAAGTTTTGTCTTGCTATCAAACTTTTGTGGTAATTCTCCCCGCCGCACCTGAACTTTGTCGTTAGGTGGAGGATTGCAACTGGAGGTGTTCAGTGTCCAATACGCCTGCATTGCTTGTTACTAAAGATGCCGTTAAGCGTGATTCAGCACTCCAAACGGGGTCCCGCGGTGCCCGCAAACTGCTGGTCACCGATCTTTACGCTGCAAAGGAACGTGAATCAACAAGTGTCGAATGGTTGCCGCCAACTGAAGGCGAGAAGTGCCCTGTGCAGGTAATGGTTGATGCAGAGGTTGCGGTCTTCAATCAACGTGCAACTCAAGATCGCCACTACCACAAAAGAGGCACAGAAATTTACATGGTTCTTGAAGGCACAATGGTCATAAATGTTGGTGAACACGACTATTTGGTGTCGCATGGTGATATGATTGTGGTGAATCCCAATGCGATTCACGAGGTAAAACCCGAAGAAACTGAATTTCTTTGTTGTGTTGTTACGCTGAATTGCGGTGGTGCTTCGGATAAATTTGTTGTCACCTAACAAGCCGTTGCAGTTGACGGCGGGAATCTGTGGTTTTATGAATGTTTTTGGGGGTGTGGCAGGTTTTGGTGTATTGGACGTTTTTCGGCAAATCCCCGCCGCAACTGAACTTGGTCGTTATACCTTGCCTACGCAGGGGAAAGGAGGAACATAAAGCAATATCGTAGCTCACCAATAGAAAAGTTAAATAGGGCTTCACGAAATTAAATAAAGTGATTCAGTTCTCCAAACAGTTAGAGCTCCTACGGAGCTAAAAGAGATGTCCTATAAAAAGACAAAATTCAGCAGGGTAGAGTTACTCTGTTTGGAGAGAGAGAGCTTTCACGAAATTCAGAGGTTTAAAAAATTGCGACCTGTATGGTTAGAAATTACAAGCAATGCAACCGTTTCGGTGTAAAGAAGGGGAATAAGGAGATAAAGAAGGATATGGAGATGGAAAAATATCAAGAAAATTTACTTGTTGAGGCAGTAATTTAATGTATCATACCGTAATCTCCCTATCCCCCTATCTCTCTATCTCCTTTTCTTACATCAACTAACGCTTGCGGATAATTCTCGAACTGCTAACCGTACAGGTCGAAAATTTTACCTATTACTTAAAATTTGGGAAGTTAGAGATTAACACTAACTATCTCTTTTTGTTATTCAGGTGCATTCGTGTTCACCCCGTTAGATAGTAAAATATCTCACGGGGGTCATTCAAGATTATATATTCTCTCTGTGTTCTCTGTGACTCTGTGGCTATATATCCCTCAACGGTTACAATTTTCAGCCCTCAACCTTGAGCCTAATTACGGACCCGGATACTGGAGACGATTTACGAATTTTCAGTGTTTCATCTGTGGCTGAATAGTTATGTTTTTTATTTTTTAATTCCCAGCCAGAGGCAAAATAGAGGTTTTAGAATTCGCCACCAATCCCTGAAAGGTACCATCTTGGTCGTTCCTTTTTGGGGATATATTTTAGTCACCGGGACTTCTTTCCATTTATAACCACATTTAATCACTTTGTAATAAAGATATGGTTCCAATTCATAACTATTGAGCCAATCCTGCCAGAGGTTTATTCGTTTGTCATTAAACAGGCTTGTCTTAAATGCTCGAAATCCATTGGTGCTTTCAGTTAATCTGGCTCCGACCAGAATGGAGAAAATTAGTGGATGAAGTTTCGTTGCCAGAATTCTATAAAAAGGCATATTACCGTAATAGCCACCTTTTAAAAATCGCGACCCCTGAATAAAATCATATCCTTCATTTATTATTGGGTCTATTAGCCTTGATATTTCTTGAGGATTATCCTTATCATTTCCTGCCATAATCACAATTATATCATATTTATTTTCTATAGCATAATCAATGGCTGTTCTTATCCCTGCCCCTACCCCCTTTCGTTCTTTATGAGTTATCACGACTGCCTCTTCTGATTCTGCTTCCTTTCTGGTATTATCTGTTGAATAATCATCGACAACTAATATTAAATCAACCAGATTCTTTGGAATCTTTTTAACTACATTTCCAATTTTTCCTTCTTCATTAAAGGCAATTGGTGATGCTATAATCTTTAATTTATCCTTCATAATAAATTTCCTCCTTTCTTACTGTCCAAACTCCTTTATGGAATTTACCACCATCTCTATTTGTTCCACAGTCAACTCAGGAAACATTGGTAGAGATAGAATCTCATTTGCATATTTTTCAGTAATAGGAAATGTGCCTATTTTATATTCTAAATCTTCATAAGCCTTCTGAAGATGAATAGGTATAGGATAGTGAATACCTACAGAAATGCCTTTATCTGCGAGGTATTTTTGTAATTCATCTCTTTGTTTTGTTCTGATAACATAGAGATGATAGATATGTTTAGCATACGGAGCTTTTGTGGGTGTAATCACCTCTGTGCCACCAAGCAATTCGGAATACTTCTGGGCATGCTGAATTCTCAGGTTATTCCATTTTTCAAGGTATTTCAGTTTAACCCGAAGAATAGCGGCTTGCATTGTATCCAACCGACTATTAAATCCCTTGAATAGGTGATGATATTTGACCTTCTGTCCATAATCTCTAAGCATTTTTACTTTTTCAGCCAACTGTGCATTATTTGTTACTACCAGACCTCCATCACCATAAGCACCTAAGTTTTTACCCGGGTAAAAACTAAAGGCACCAATATCACCTATCGCACCTACTTTTCTTCCCTTATATTCGGCTAAATGTGCCTGGCAGGCATCTTCAATAATCCAGAGATTGTATTTTTTAGCAAGATTAGTCAAACCATCCATATCTACCGGCTGTCCATACAAATGAACTGGCATAATAGCCTTTGTTCTGCGTGTAATACATTCTTCAATCTTTGATAAATCTATGTTGTAGGTCAAAGAGTCTATATCGACAAGAACAGGTTTTGCTCCCGCCTGTGATACCGCTAATGGAGTAGCAATAAAGGTATTAGCCGGGAGAATCACTTCATCTCCTTTCTCTATGCCACATGCCAATAGGGCTAAATGCAAGGCATCTGTGCCTGAAGCGACACCAATGCCATATTTAGCCTCACACAAACAAGCAAATTCTTCCTCAAAGAGTTTTACCTCCTCTCCTAAAATAAAATTAGCCTGCTCCATTACCCTTATTACGGCCTCTTTAACCTCTTGTTCAATTGATTGATACTGGGATTTAAGGTCAACAAACGGTATCTTCATAATTTCTCCTAAAAATCGGGACTCGGGACTCGGGGTTCGGGACTCGGGAAGGCTGGTAGCCGCAGGCTTCAACCTGATTTCACCTGAACCATTAAACCATCAAACCATCAAACCCATTTTCATCTTTCTTTGTGCCCACTCCCTGTGGGCATGAGCGTTTCTCCTGAAAATAGGAAGTAGAGAGTAGAAAGTAGAGAGTAGAAAGTAAAGAAAACATTACTCCTCACGCCTATCTCCTTACCTTCCACCTTCTATTTCCTACCACTATTTTCATCCTCCTTTGTGTCCACCCTGTGGACAGGGCCGTTTCTCCTGAAAATAGGAAGTAGAGAGTAGAAAGTAGAAAGTAAAGAAAATACCACTCCTCACGCTTATCTCCCTATCTCCCACCTTCTATCTCCTACCTACTATTTTCATCGTCATTTGTGCCCTGCAGGGGCATAAACGTTTCTCCTATAAATTGAAGGAACCTTCGGGGTCAGACCTTGAAAACACAAGGTCTGACCCCATTAATTGACTTATGGCGTAAAATTGAAAGATTTGATGTCACTGATTAGATGGTCACCCGTAATGTAATCTAAAAACCTGCCGCCTACCTCATAATTCCCTGCTGGTTCACTACCACTAAAGGTGTAGCCAGAAATAAGAGAAACTGATGTATTCAGGTTAGCAGGTAAGGTGACAGAATAGAGATTAATTAGGCTTATTAAGGTGTTATCCGGGAATTTCACCCAACATTTAGCATCTACTTTAACTTCCTCACTACCATTAGTTACGGTAGCGGTAGCATATAATTTATCGTTAGTCGTAAAGGTAGTATCATTTAAGGTGATGTTGATGTTGATATTTGGTCCCTCTGATGCTAACCGAATAAGATAGACATTATAGTTGCCTGCGCCGTAGGACTCGGTAAATCCTGCGATGATATATCCGCCATCTGTGGTCTGCTGCACGGAATTGCCCATATCACCATTACTTCCGCCGTAAGTCTTAGCCCAGAGCTGATTACCACTGCTATCTGTCTTGATAAGATAGACATCATTGGAGCCTGCACCGTAGGAGTTGGTCCATCCTGCGATGATATATCCGCCATCTGTGGTCTGCTGCACGGAATTGCCCATATCACCATTACTTCCGCCGTAAGTCTTAGCCCAGAGCTGATTACCACTGCTATCTGTCTTGATAAGATAGACATC